>CAZJOU010000286.1:1239-2793 GCA_964547685.1 uncultured Treponema sp.
TACCAACCGTAAAAGGCATTTTTATAGCAGAAAATCCAAAATCTGCTGTTGAGATTTTAGTTTACGAAGAATATGCATCTTTTGTAGAAAAATCTAAAAACTTATGTTATAATTTAAATGGTAGAAATTTCTATTTTCTTTGTGGAAAACGTTTTTCACCTGCTCAACGTGCTTATTTTCTTGATTCTTCTATGCTTTTGCCACTAAAAAATGTTCAAATTACTTCTAAGTTTGGTTACAGAAATAGTCCCATTTATAAAAGATGGAAATTTCACAATGGAATTGATTTTGCAGCAAAAGAAGGAACAGAAGTTTTTGCATGTAAAAGCGGAAAAGTTGCAACAGTACTAAAAAATGATCCAACTTTTGGAAATTGCATTGTTCTTTCGCACGAAAAAGGACTTACTAGCGTTTATGCTCATCTTTCTAAAATCAATGTAAAAAAAGGTGACATAATACAAGGTGGCAAAGTAATTGGTCTTACAGGAAAGTCTGGAGCAGTAACTGGACCGCATTTGCATTTTGAAGTTCGGGAAAATGGAAAAGCGACTAATCCTTTAGACTATTTAGATATTAGTTAGGTTTTTTAATGGTTAGAGTTTTTGTAAAAAAAATATTATTTTTTCTCTTTTTGTTCTTTTCGGCTTTTTATAGTTTTTCCGAAAGTTTTCGCGTTAGAAAAGTTCATTCTGTTTATTTGCAAGGAAATTCGCAAGAAGAACAAAATGCAAATCTTGGAATAAATGATTCTTTAGCAGTTTTTATGCCAGAAGATATGACATATATGGAAGGATTTGAATTAAAAATACAAATTCCGTCTATTGTTGCCGATTGGATGGATTCTGTTGCGTTTTCTGTTTACGATGGAATAAAACCAAAACCAAATGCTTCACAAATTGACTATTCTGGAACAAAAATTTTTGTTACGCCGCTTCCGCCAAAATTAAGTTGGATTGTTCAGATTCCGCTAAAAGAAAAAAATTCTATGAAAGATAGCAATTATATTACAAAACTTAATATAATGCCGAACGTTTCTAACGGATTTGCTTTTATTCGCTTTCAGCCAGCAATGAAAGGCGTTCCAGACGAAACATACGAAGCAGAACTTAAAATTGCTATAAAACCTGTTTTAATGAACAAGGGAACTTTGGTTTTACGAGTTTTTACTCCAGATAAAAAAGATGGCAATTATGAAATTCTTATTGATGACGAGCCTGCTATATTAAAAGATAAAAAAATTCTTATTGTTCCAGGAAAACATAATATAAATGTTCAGTCGGAAGAATATAGAAACGAAGTTCGCACTGTTTATGTTGAACAAGCAAAAACTTCCGAGGTTCAAGTAAACTTAAAAAGTCTTGCTCCAACGCTAACAATAACTGCGCCAGAAAATTCTTCCGTTTTTCTAGACAATGTACGAATAACTTCGCTTGGAAAAGAATTTGTTGTTTCCGAAGGCGAACATATTATAAAATGCCAAATTGGCGGTTACGAAATGGTTCGTTCGCTAAATGTAGAAAAAGGCAAATCGTATTCCGCAAATCTTACAGTTGA
>CAZJOU010000287.1:0-2785 GCA_964547685.1 uncultured Treponema sp.
ATGGAAAAAGAGGACAAGTTTGTTTTGAACCTGATTCACCGGCCGGAAATGGTTCCTGAATATTCGGCGACGGTGACGGGGCAAGGCAAAAAGGAAGATATTGGAAACAAGGGCGTTATCACTGAGTCGCTCGACATTTTTAAGACGCAGCAGCGGCTCGCCCACGAGAACGGACTCAAATGCACAATCCAGATGACTTATTCCTCGCTTTTCAACGACGAGGCGATTGAGCTCGCAAAGCACGACCACGATACTTACGGAGACGAAATCGCGCTTTCACTTTTGGGACTTCCGTGCGAGCAGTTCCGCGAAAAATACAAGACCAAGGATTTTTGCATCTGGATGTTCTCAATGGAAGACAAGAAAGCAATCGTGAACGATGTTTTTGAAAAGTTCCACGAGGTTTTCGGATTCTATCCACAGTCAACCGGCTCGTATTACATGGACGCGGACTTAATCAACTACATCAAAAAAACTTATCCGTCTGTAAAATGCGCGGTTGCAACCTGCTGGGAGGAAGGTCCGAAAGCCTACCACACTTGCAACAACTCCTGGTACACGCTTTTTGACGGCGGTCCGTGGGCTCCGTGGATTCCTTCAAAGCAGAACACGCACGCTCCGGCGGCAAACAAAGATGAAGATTCCGGAATCGTCGCAATTCCGCACTTGTCGCGCGACTTGATTGCCTGCTACGACGGAAACGGCTCCAACTTCGGAACTCACCCGCAGAATGTCTTACGCGGAATGATTTACGACACAAAAACCTGGGAATTTCCTTATTTCTACAACTTGGTTGACCAGTACAGAAGCCTTGCAAAATACAACAACGGCTACTCATACAATATGATGTTCGTAGGACCAGGCTGGATGAACAAAATGGGAAGATGGGAGCAGCCTTATGAACTGCTTTACAAATCATACAGCGACGGATGCAAATACTACGGCGACCTTAAAAAGCAGGGAAAGCTCGTTGACATGACTATGAGCGAGTTCGCCGACTACTACCGCGAGAAAAAGCACGTGAACGCGGGCAACTACAACGAGCCTGAGTGCGCGCTTTGGCGTGACATTTTGTACGGATCTGACAAGCAGCTTTTCTGGTACTGCGACCCTTATATGCGCGCCTGCGTGAACATGGACCAGGGCGGCGCGATTGTTGACCTTCGTCCGTATGCGGCGAAGCTTTACTGGCCGGTTGGAATCGGAACTCCGCACATCCAGGACGCGTCTTATCCTTTCCTGATTCAGGAAAAATACAGAGCAGGATATTTCACTCACTACGCGGGAGCGGGAACAGTTCGCTCGGCGAAAGTTTCGTGCGGCGGCGAGGAAGTTGACATGTGCTTGTGTCCGACTCACGCTCACTTTAAGGAAGAGGAAATCAACGGAAAGAAAAACCGCGTGCTTGTTCTTGATCCGGTTGAAATTGAGTTCGCCTCGTGCAAAGTCAAAATCCAGACAAAAGAATATTTTGAAGAAGGCTCTTCAAATATCAGAATCGAGCGCAACATTCTTGACATCACCGGAACTCCGGCGGCTCCGGTTTATCTTGACGAGTACATCACCGCTTGCTACGGCACAACCGAGTATCCTGAAGATATGAACGGAATCACGCTCGCAATTTCTGGAAGCAAGAATCAAAAAATCAACTACGAGTACAAATGCCGCGACGCAAAGGACGACAAGGCGACAGAAGTTTCAGCGGTCATTCCGAAGATTGAGACAAAAGTTTCGCTCACGCCGTCTGTTGCTTGTCCTGGCTACATCGAGGAAGGCTACGCGTTCTCGCCGATGTTCAAGCTCGGATTCAAAAAAGAGATTTCAAACAAGGAGGTATTCTCAACATGGCTCAACTTGGCAAAGGCAAATTAAACTACAGATGCCCGTCGTGCTTTTTGCGCGACCTGGACATTGATATGTTCTACAACAAGGAAACTGGAATCTACAGCTGCATCCGCTGCCAGTGGCGCGGCGACGAGAAAAAAGTTCTCGAATGGAACGAAATGGTCCGCCTGCGCTACGCAGATATGCACAAAAGATTCACAAAGTTTGATTTTGACTAAGGAACTCTTATGAAATTCATCAAAGGAATGGACTTGTCCACGTACTGGGAGCTTGAAAGGCTCGGCGCGAAATATTACGAAAACGGTGCGCCAAAAGACTTGCTTTCGATTATGAAAGACCACGATGTTGACACGATCCGGCTTCGAATCTGGAACGACCCGTATTCACCAAGCGGCGAAAGCTACGGCGCGGGCGAAAACAGCGTGGAAAACACTTTGTACATCGCAAAAAAAGTGACTCAGGCGGGATTCGGCGTTCTGATGAATTTTCATTATTCCGACTTCTGGGCGGATCCCGGAAAGCAGATAAAGCCAAAAGCCTGGAAAAACTTTGGTGTTGCAGAACTGGAAAAAGCCGTTTTTGACTTTACCTACCAAACGACAAAACGCTTTCTTGACGAAGGCGTGAACGTGACGATGGTTCAAGTTGGAAACGAGCTTTCAAACGGCTTGCTCTGGCCGGAAGGCAAGTGGCCGAACTTTGAGAACATGGCGCGCTTTGTTGACGCTGGAATCCGCGCGGTTCGCAAAGCTGATTCAGAACGAACGCAAAGACTTTTCGACAACGAAGGAAATGAAATCAAAAAAATCCCCGTGATGATTCATCTGGACAACGGCGGCAAAAACTCGCTTTACCGCGAATGGTTCGACAACTTCACAAAAAACACAACGGAAGATTTTGAAATCATCGGGCTTTCCTACTATCCTTTCTGGCACGGAAG
>CAZJOU010000288.1:0-2785 GCA_964547685.1 uncultured Treponema sp.
AAATAAAAAAAGTTAAAATCAAATTATTAAGTCGTTTGGAGGTTTAATATGACAAACAAATGGGTTGCTTTTGGTGTTGGCGTTGTTGCTGGCGTTGCATTGGTTTCTCTTACAAAAAATCCGGCTTTTAAAAAAGCTTGCGCTTCTGTAGTAGGAAAAGGTTTGCAGTTAAAAGATGATGCTGCGGCTTTTGCTGAATCTGTAAAAGAAGACGCTCAGGATATTGTTGCAGAAGCAAAATACAACAATCAACAGGCTAAAAAAACAGAAAAAAAAGCCTAATAAAAGCCTATGAATATAACTATTCATCACGCTCTGCCCGGAAGAGTTCGCGTTCATTACGATAAACGCGAAATTTCTTCTAGGCAGGCAATTCTTGCGCAAAGTTTAATTGCTGTTCAAGATGGAATAAAAGATATAGAAGTTAATACAATTGTTGGTTCTTATCTTATCTATTTTGACGAAAAAATTATTACGCAAACACAAATTCAAAATCTCTTTAAAGCTCTTACTGGAAAGTATTTAAACGATAAAAAATTGCTAGAAAATGTTTCGCAAATTCCAGAAACTCAAAGCATTGCAGGAATTTTTATTTCTACATTTGCCGACTATTATGCGCGAAAATGGATTTTGCCACTTCCAATAAGAACTTTTCTTCTATATATAAACATTCTTCCGCGAGTTTTAGAAGCAATAAAAGTTATGTTTACAACTGGAAAAATCTTTAGTACGCAAACTTTAGATTCTACAGCGTTAATTGTTGCTTCTTTAACAGGAAATACAAATACTGCAAGTTCAATAAATCTTTTGCTAAATCTTGGTGAACAAATAGAAGATATTACAAAGCGCGTTTCTTACGGTAATTTGGCGCACAAACTTTTAATTAATAACGAGCCGGCGCATCTTCTTGTAAATGGCGAAGAAAAAACTGTTCACCCAGAAACTTTAAAAAAGGGTGATTTAGTAATTGTTCGCGAAGGAAGTATGATTCCTGCCGATGGTTCTGTAGAAAAAGGTGAAGGAATGGCAAACCAAGCAAGCATTACTGGTGAATCTTTGCCGGTAGAAAAAAAGCCTGGTTCTGGCGTTTTTGCAGGAACAGTTTTAACCGAAGGCGAAATTATTATAAAAGTTCGCACAACTGGAAACGATACAAAAGTTCAAAATATTATAAATATGATTGACAATTCGCAAGGCTTAAAGGCAAATGTGCAACGTCGTTCTGAACTTCTTGCAGAAAAAATTGTTCCGTTTAATTTTTTGCTTGCGGGCGTAACTTGGCTAATTACAAAAAACGTTACAAAAACAATGTCTACGTTAATGGTTGACTATTCTTGCGCAATGAAACTTTCGGCTCCAATAGCGGTTCTTTCGGCAATGAAAGAAGCAGCTGAGCTTGGAATTTCTGTAAAAGGCGGAAAATATTTGGAAACTGTTGCAGAAGCGGATACAGTTATTTTTGATAAAACTGGAACTTTAACGTACGCAAATCCAGTTTTGGAAAATGTTTATCCAATGCACGATTTTACAGAAGATTTTGTTTTGCAAACCGCCGCTTGTTTGGAAGAACACTTTCCGCATCCGCTTGGGCGCGCAGTTGTAAAAGCAGCGGAAAACGCAGGATTAAAACATCCAGAAAATCATACAAAAGTTGAATATCAAGTTGCGCACGGAATTGCGTCTACTATTGCATTTAAGAAAGTTTGCATTGGAAGTGCGCATTTTATTTTTGATGATGAAAAAATTGCTTGTCCAGAAAAAGTGCGCGAAATTCAAAAAGAATCTATGGAAAGCGGAAAATCTTTACTTTATCTTTCTTACGACGGAAAACTTGCTGGCGTTCTTGCTATTGGCGACCCAATTCGTCCAGAAGCAAAGGAAGTTGTTTCGTACTTAAAGCAAACTGGAATAAAGCGTTGCATTATGATTACGGGCGACACGGAAGGTGCGGCAAAAAAAATTGCACAAAACGCTGGGTTAGACGCTTGGAAGTCGCAAGCATTACCAGAAGATAAGGTTTCTTTAATAAAAAAAGAAAAAAAAGCCGGCAACAAAGTTATTATGCTTGGCGACGGAATTAATGATGCGCCTGCGCTTGCAACTGCGGATGTAGGAATTGCAATAGATGGCTGTTCTTCTATTGCGGGCGATACAGCGGATATTGTTCTTACACAAAGCGGATTGGAAAGTTTGGCATTAACTAGGGTTTTAGGACAAAGACTTTTGTCTAAAATAAACAAAAATAATGTTCAGATTATTGGAATTAATTCTGCACTTCTTTTGTTAGGAATTATGGGATTAATTTCGCCACAAGTAGCGGCAATTTTGCACAATTCAACAACAGTTGCAATGTCTGTAAAGTCTATGCAACCTGTTATTGATAAAGAAAATCCGTATTTTCAAAAGTAAAACTTTGTTAAGGAGAACTCTATGCTTGTAACAAGTTTTTTCCCAGGCAGAATAAGATTAAGAGCACCAATTTTTAAAGATGAAGAACTTTGCAAAAAAGCAATGGAAATTATTTCTAAATCAGATGCGGTAAAAAATATTCAGCATAACGTTACAACAGGAAGCATTCTTTTAGAATATGATCCAAAAAAAGTGCCAATGGAAAAACTTGTTCCAATGCAAGACTTTTTTGTAAAACTAGGGAAAAAAGCCGAAAAGTACGACGGTTCAGAAAAAATCCGAGCAGAAATAAAAGAAATGCTTAGCGATTTAGAAAATATCGTAAAATCTTGGTAATTTTTCTCAATAACAGAATTTTGTATTGTTTACATTCCGC
>CAZJOU010000289.1:0-2771 GCA_964547685.1 uncultured Treponema sp.
TATAAATTCCAAATTTATCGTCTATAAATTTTAAATTTATAGACGATATTCGAAAATCAGGGAATTATTCCTGATGACGCGTACATCGCGTTTGATGTTGAGCTTATGAAAGTGAAAAATTAAAAGATGCTGAAATAAATTCAGCATGACGTTATGTCTTGGAAATCCAGTTTATTGCGCCGAACTTTTTTTTATTCAATATAGACTTCTTTATACATTCCGTTGCCAACTGATTCCAAATACCAGCCATGTTCTCCGGTTTTGTTTTTTCTAATGTAATTGTCCCAGGGTTTTACGTTTGGTTTGGAATTTTGTCCCACATCTAGCAAGGTTTCGTCTTCCCAAAAAGGAATATAAGCGTTATGTTTTGCACTGAAATAAATCATTACTGTTTGGTTTTTTGGCAAATTCCAGCGTTTGTTCGTAGTTAAGTCAATCAGATCTTTGTTTTCATCCTTAAAATAAATAGTAGTTCCTGATTGGCTGAGAAAAGAAACAGTTATTTTGTAATAGACTGTGTATTCTTTTCCTTTATTTTCTTTTTCTTCGACAAGATAATCAAACAATGAAACTTCCTTGAATTTTGATTTGTCAATTGTTTGAGAAAAAGCCATAAGGCTAACAAGCATAAACGAGATTAAACATAGATTTTTTTTCATTTTAATCCTCCGTATTTGCTTCGATAAACGCAATATAGGTTTTTATATTTTCGTAGTTTTTAAGCTTCACGAGCGAATTTGATTTTTCAAGCAGCGGATTTTCAGATGCTTTTAGAAAATCATTCAGTTGGTCAAGATGAAGTTTTGCGGAATTTTTTGATTTTGCTTCTTTTGTGTTTATCTGGTAGACAATAAAAACACATTTTTCAACGCCGATTTCTTTCGCATATTTTATTGTGCCGTACAAGCCTGTAAGAATTTGATAATAAATGTGAGAAAGTGAGACATCATAATCTTTGCCGAAAAAAGTTCTGCACAAATTATTGACTCTTTTTGGTTTATTTGTCGGCACGTAAGGAATTTCAAGGCATTTTACAAGTGTTTTATCAAAATCTTCTGCTGCTTTTGCTTCTACACAAAGTGCAATTTTTTCGTCTACTAATTGTGCAATGCAGGCAAGGTCATGGTTTCTTTGGTTTCCGTCGAATGAGTCAATTCTTGTTAGTTTTTCAATTTCGCCAGAGACAAATTGAATATCTGCAAGCTCCTTGATTTTTGATACGTCTTTTTCAAATTCGCCGTTCAGAACTTTATTTGCAAATTCCTTTGCGCTGTGATTGTCTTTCCAGTGTTCTTCAGTATCTTTTTTGATGAAGAATTTTTCCCAGTCAGAAAGAGTTGAAACTTTGTGTCCGTCCAGTGATAGTTGCATTTTAGTTGCCTCCTTTAAATTTTCTTTTGAAGTTTTAGTAAACAAAATGTGAGCCGAGTTTTCCGTAAATATCGCCTTTTCTCATAAAAAAATTGATTAAACTCAAAACTCCTGTTACAAAAATCGAAAGAAAGGCAAAATTTAATCCTTGAATAAGAAAGATTAGATAAGCGTGTAAGCTAGGTTTGTTTGATTTTATCAAGAAAATGGCAGAGTTAGATAAAAACCAATAAACAATTGGCGCTAGGATCCAAATCCATGCTCTTGTTTTTGAAAATTTAGTATAAAAATATGAGCAGAATGAAAGGCTAAAAAACAAAACAATATCCATAAAAAAGGCATCGGAAATATGCTGCATATCAAAGACAAGATGAAGCAGAATATACGCCAGGCAAGCAAAGCCTGTCTTTTTAGAACTTAAAGATAAAATGCCCACAAAGAATATGCCGGCACATTTAGGAGTCAACTCAGAAATAAACAGCGACAATAGATAACCGATAAAAGCTGAAATCAAAACCATTTATAAATCCTAAAAATAACATCAAACGTTATTTTTTAAGAATATTATAACATCAAATATCAAAAATACAAACAAATTTTAACATTTAAGTTTAAGTATCTTAAATAATTTGATATTTAATGCTGTGTTTTAGATTTTAGTCTGTTTGTAGAATTTTTTTATGAACGTGAAGGATATTTTTGGAGAGAATCTAAAGCATTTTAGAAAAATAAATAAAATTACACAGGAAGAACTCTCTGAAAAACTTGGAATTACGCCAACGCATTTGAGCAGGATTGAGAATGGAAAATCATTTATTACCGCTGAGCTTTTAGACGCTCTTTGTGTGATTTTTAATGTTTCTCCGGCGGCGTTTTTTTATACTCCACGAGAATTCTTAGGAGATGACAGTCTTTTTTCAAAAATAGATTCTATAATTGATGATGAACTAAAGACTTTTGAAATGCGCTTGAAAGAAAAAATTAGGAAATAAAATATTTACACCAAGAAAAAAACTTCAGCCGACCTTTTTTTGCGGAATTCATCAAAGAGTTTGGAAAACACAAAATCAATCTTAAAAAACGAGTTGCTTCCAGAAATTGAAAACTTTATCGAGCGGAGATTTTAAATATTCTTATTGCCTGTAAATTTTTTATAAACCGTCTATAAATTTAGAATTTAACGTCTATAAATTCCAAATTTATCGTCTATAAATTTTAAATTTATAGACGATATTCGAAAGTATTTTGAAAAAAGTATTTTCCAAAAAATTACTTTCCAAAGTAAGCGAGCGCGTTTCCGAATGAAATGTCCTTCACAATCTTTGTGAGCATTTTCATATCATTCGGATATTCGCCGTTCTCAACCCAAGTTCCGATGATGTTGCAAAGGATTCTTCTGA
>CAZJOU010000290.1:0-2771 GCA_964547685.1 uncultured Treponema sp.
TTTTTTTGAATTATATTTTATTTTGCTACATAAACCACATCCGCGAAAAGAATTGCTTGAATATCAAGTAAAGCAGTTACTTGAAACGCTAGAAAAAGAAGGTCTATTATGAATAATACAATTGAATATAAAGATTATGTTGGAAGCGTTGAATTTTCCGAAAATGATGGCGTATTTTTCGGAAAGGTGCTTGGAATTCGCTCGCTTATATCTTATGAAGGAACAACGGCAACCGAACTTATAAAAGATTTTCACGAAGCTGTTGATGATTATCTTGAAGAATGTAAAAGCATTGGCAAAGAACCTGAAAAAGCGTACAAAGGTTCATTCAATGTAAGAATTTCTCCGGAACTTCATAAAGATGCTGCAATTTACGCATTAGCACACAACATTTCCTTAAATAGTTTTGTAGAAGATTCAATAAAAGAAGCGCTTGTTGAAGCGCAATAAATTAGGAGTATTTATGATAACTGGTGAAGTATTTTGGGTAATGTAGTGGTTCCTTTGGCTATTTTCGGTGCTATAAACTTAAACCTACCTTATTAGCTAATATTCAACTTTTCTTTTAGCTCTGCAAGTTCAATTTCGTAAGAAGTTTTTTCTGCCGCAAGTTTTGTAGTTTCTTCGCTATTATAACTTTGCTCAATGCGCGCTTTTAGTTCTGGAATAAGATTTATTTCCAATTCAGTTATTCTTTTTCTTGCTTCGGCAATTTCTTTTTTAGGTCGACCGCCTTTTTTTCCGTTTATTCTGCTAGCAGTAATTTTTTTATTACTTTTTGATTTTCCATTGTATTTGTAAAGCATTTCTATCCAAGTGCGCAAATTTTTTGTATTCGTTTCTATTCCAAATTGAATGTCGTCTAGTTTTTGCGAATAATTGTTTTTTGTATAATTTTTAAGTTGCTTATTAAGCAAATCTAAATTATTTAGCGATTTTTTAATTTCTTCTGTTTTTAATGACATAAAAAAATAATAACCTAAAGTCTTGGGTTTGTCTATTTGTTGCTGTAAGAACGCAAGAATATAAATAAAATTGATTTTACGTTGACCATAAAAATTGCCTATGCGAAGCGGAAAACGGCTTTTGCGCACCGAAGGTCACCACAGGCGCACTTGCAGGGCTTACTGGGTTTCGTGTTATACTCGGGCTTGACCCGATAATCTATAATAAGTAGATACTCGGGCTTGACTCAAGGTTGCGTGTCATACTCGGGCTTGACCCGAGTATCTATTATAGATTGCAAACGAGTTTCTTACAGAAACATCGCAGTGTCAAGCACAGCATAGGAAATTTTTATTGTTTGCGTAAAACTCAAAATTATATGTACATTTGTTTATGGTATTCGACTAACAACATAGATTTGTGATAAACTTTACATATATTTTAGAGGTTACAAATTGAACGATTCTGCTAAAAATGCGCAAAAAATGGATATGCTCCATGGCGCGCTTGCTCCAAAAATATTTAAATATACAATTCCGCTTGCTTTTACTGCAATTTTGCAGCAACTTTTTAACGCCGCCGACGTTGCCGTTGTTGGTCGTTTTGTTGGCAAAGAAGCAATGGCAGCCGTTGGTTCAAATGCCGCAGTTGTTGGTCTTATGGTAAACCTTTTTTTAGGCATTTCTTTAGGCGCAAACGTTGTCATTGCGCACGCAAGTGGACAAAAAAATGATTTACGCATTTCTAAAGCAGTTCACACTTCTATATTGGTTGCGTTACTTGGCGGCGTTATTATGCTTGCTTTGGGCGAAGTGCTTGCCGTTCCAGTTGTAGAAATTCTTGGCGTTCCAGACGAAGTTGTTAATATGGCAGTAAAATATCTGCGCATTTATCTTGTTGGAATGCCAGTTATCTTTTTATACAATTTTGAATCTGCAATTTTTAGAAGTCGCGGAAACACAAAACTTCCGCTTTGTGCGCTTATAATTTCTGGAATAATCAATGTTTTCTTAAATTTGCTGTTTGTTTTAGGCTTTGGAATGGACGTAGACGGCGTTGCTTGGGGAACAGTAATTTCTAATCTTATAAGTTCAGGAATTCTTTTTATTAGCCTTTTAAGAACAGACGATAAAGTAAAAGTTAATATAAGAAAACTTGCTATTGATTGGGAAGTTTTAGTAAAAATATTAAAAATTGGAATTCCATCTGGCGTTCAAGGAATGGTTTTTTCGCTTTCTAATATTGTTGTTCAATCTGCAATTAATAGTTTAGGCGCAACTGTAATGGCAGCATCTTCTGCAGCATTTTATTGCGAAGTAATTGCATATTACGTTATGAACTCGTTTGGTCAGGCTTGTACAACGTTTGTTGGCCAAAATTATGGAGCAGGGCAAAACGACCGATGCAGAAGCGTTTTGCGCACTTGTCTTTTACTAAACTTTTTTTCAACAGGATTTGTTTGCGTAACAATTCTTTTGTTTGGACACGAACTTTTAGGCTTATTCAATACAGAACCAGAAGTTATTTCTACTGGAATGATTCGCTTGCGCTACATATTTTTTGCTTACATTTTTAGTTTTGCGCAAGAAGTTTTTACAGGATATTTACGCGGATTCGGAATTTCTACAGTTCCAGCGGCTGCATCTTTAATAGGAGTTTGTGGAACGCGAATTTTTTGGATATTCACTATTTTTAAGAAATATCCTTCATTTAATACAATTATGCTAATTTATCCAATAAGTTTAGGATTAGTCGCATTTCTTATAATTTTAATGGCACTTATTATAAAACCATCAAGAAAATTTGCCGGCAAAACGGATTTATAA
>CAZJOU010000291.1:0-2769 GCA_964547685.1 uncultured Treponema sp.
TCACGCAGTGCACTGCAACCCTCGAAGCCTCGCACTACCCGAAGGCTGTCAGGAAGTCTTATCTCTTTCAGTGATTTGCATTGGCGGAAGGCGGCAATGTCTATCACTTCAAGTCCGCCTGGCAACGAAACCTTGCAAAGCGAGGTGCAGCCGTCAAATGTGTCGCGATTGATGCGCTTTATCTGTTTGGGGATAGAAATCTCCTTCAACGACTGACACGCCATAAATGCGGCGTCGCCTATTGATGTTATACCATCGTGCAGTTCTACATGCTGGAGTTTTTTCTGAAGGCAAAACGCGTATGGTTCTATGGTCGTTACCGTAGATGGGGCTATGAAGGAGCTTTTCTCTTCAAAGCAATAAATAAGACGTGTCTTGTCGGCGGAATATAGCACCCCGTCCTCAACAGTTAAATGTGGCGAGTTGTTCTTAATGCTGGAGATGCGAATCTTTTCCCACTTTGTGGGATGGTTCCAGACAAATCCTCTTTGCTCGTACGAGGCAAATGGGCTTTGTCCGTTGCTATGAGGAATATCCAATGGCTCTGGAATGACCAATGTTCCGATACGGCGGTATTGGTAAAGAGGGTATTCTTCGTGGTCGTCGCTCTTTTTCTTCCCTCTACGCATATTGGAGTCGAGAAGCATAGGGGCAAGGCGTTGGGTGCCTTGGGGAATAATCACTTCCTTGATGTATTCACCTTCTTCCCATTTGTATATGACATTATAGAGCTTGTCAGCTAAATTCTTGTCGGATAGCCGCCCTACAACAACCCGCAAGTCCTTATCCTCACTAATTAGGCATTCCTTGTCGTTCCAATGTACATCGCTGACTTGCATACATAATTGGTATGTTCCAGTGTTTAGATGCCTTATAAACATCTTGCACGTACGTGCTTCCGACTCGTAGGTGAACATGATTTCAGTGGATGATATATAATCGCTACAACCGGTCGAGAGGGCTTCCTTGTATTGCAGCTCCCAGACAAGCTCCTGTAGCTGTAGTTTCAACATTTTGCGGTCCTGCGAGATTTCAGGGATTTCACCTAACCATGACTCTGATTTTCGGGATTTGAATTTTGATAGGAAATCCTTCATCTTATCCTTCGTTTTTAGTTTTGGTTCAACTTTGATTCTATCTTGCCGGCCAAATCCAACAGTTCGGTGTTTTGTGGCTGTTTGCTTCTTGCTGCTTGTATCAAGATATTATACATAGCCACAGAATCTCTTTTCACATCATGCGAATAGCTCTTGGTTTGTTTGACATAGTTCTTGATGACAATGGTGTCGATGACAAACTCTCCTGACTGAACGGCTATTGGCTCTGCCTTGATATACGGCTCGGAATCGTAGTTGTAAATTGTTGTGTTGTTTGAACTCGCTTTTACATGTGATATGGTGTTCCCCGTTGCGTATTCCTTTATCCTTACCTCCAAGAGGTCGTTGAATTCGTATGCAAAGGCCTTGAAATGACTGTCAACAATCTGGCAGATGCTGTCTTGCAACTCATGCTTGATGGCATTGCCCTTGCTGAACGAGTTGTTGCAGATATCATACAATGTATAGTAGCCATTCTTGCGGAGCTCCAACTTTCCGAACCAATGGTGCTTGTCGTGATAGGCGAGCCACTCATATTCGGGCTTGACAAGGATGCCATACCGGTCGCGCAGACCGATGCCGCCACCCTTGCCGTCCTTGATGTAGAATATGCCGGAATAAGGCTTCAGCGTAGAAAAAGATTCCCGTTCATAGTCAATACATGCATACTGGTTGTTGCCAATTGTCAGACTTGGAAGCAGAACTCCTATATAGACTGTTGCGGCGACTGACAACGACAGAAGTTTTTTCTCTCTGTAAAAGCGGCTGCACAGATATGCGACTGTGAGGACACTCGCTGCAAGCATCCCGATACGCCATAGTCCGAAAGTGAATTGGGCAAAGAAGAACACTCCCATGCCGACAAGCATCAGCCACAGGCGGTTTACACTCACACCATAGTGTTTTGCAATGAGCCAATAGCACAAGGTCGGGGCGGAAAGGCACACAAACAGACATATCCGCGAGTTCATGGCCAGTCCTGTATATAATGTGCCGATTAGCACCAACATAAGCGCGGAGTAAACACGTGCCTTGCCATCGTGCCATAGGATTGCGCCAAAAACGTCTTTCCACGAAACGCTTGTCCGTGCCAGCTTCTTGCGGCATAAGGCAACAAGGTAAACAATAGGTGGCATAACCCACAGCCATGCAGCCACGATTACGCATAACACTTTGTATGCTATGGCATCGAATTCCAGCCCAAGCATAGGGAATGACAAGTCTATTATTTTGGTAAAGCAAAAGTCTCCACCTACACTGCCCAAAAGAAAGGACATGCCAATAAACAAGGCAAGGGGCGTCCATGCCCGCTTTTCATTGTAATAGAAAAGAAAGGCGAAAACGATGCGTGTTGTCACAAGCAACAACGCCATTATCTGGTTCGGCAATACATTCCACCAAAACCTGTTTGACAATATGACCAATACCCACAAGGAGCATATCGCCAAGTCTGTCCAAAGAAATTTCTGTCTCATTATGTGTCTATGATTTCTATTTTATCGTTGTTGTTAAACCTATCCATAATCGAACTTGTAATCTTTATGCTAACAGAGAGTGGGAAGTAACCCATTTCCTATCACATGTAATCCAACGTGTTCTTGTCAAGAGTACCATTATAGAAAGCATCAAGCACGTCTCGGAATATGTCATTCGGTGAAACGGCATCGAAGAG
>CAZJOU010000292.1:0-2759 GCA_964547685.1 uncultured Treponema sp.
CTAGATTTTGTAGACGCGCTATTTTTTGACGCAACAAACAAACCGCCGGCTACGTTTGGATGGGAGTAAAGTAAGAAAAAATCGGCATCCGTGCCGATTTTTTCTTGTCGAGATTTGCTAAAGCAAATCTCGCTGGTTTAGATTGTTCTTCTAGAGTCAAGACGTCCTGTCTTGCCTGTCGTAATAGTGTGGTGGTGTCGCTATTGACTTCCTGTCAATTTTTTATAAACAGCAAATCATAAACAACGGAAGATATGTTATGCCATTTTTCTCTTTGCAAATGCCATCATGAAAGACATAAGGAATATAAAGCTGGTCTGAAAATTTTTTCATAAATTTCACGAGCGAACTAGTCGTATAACGTTTTCCAGATTTTATTTCAATCGGGATAATATTGTGCTTGTTTGTTACCGTCTGTTTTGAAATCAGAAAATCAATTTCCATTCTAGAATTTTTGTCGTTTCGGTCAGAGTTTGTGTAAAAATATAAAGAATGTCTGTTTGCGGTAAGCATCTGTGCAGCGATGTTTTCCATAATGTTTCCAAAATTCACTGAAAGCTTACCGAGCAATAGTTTTTGATAAATTTCATTTGTCACAATTCCGTTTTCATCAAAAGTGTGGCTGATTAAAAGTCCTGTGTCCGCCATAAAGCACTTCATAGTTGTCCGCTCTTTGTTCATTTTTATTCCGACTGAAGGCTCTGTCGCATTGTAGCACGGAGTCATAATTCCGCTGTCAATAAGCCAGAAAAAAGCATTCTCATATCCTCGGAAGCGAGCGTTTTCGTCAAGATCTGCGAATTTAAATTTCCGATCGTGCTTTTGAAGCTGATGCGGAATTTCATCAAAAATCGCCGTCACTTTCTCTGTATCTTTGTCAGCATACTTTTGAATATCGTTTCTGTACAGCGTAAGAATATCCCGCTTGATTCTATCAACTTTTTCAAAATCACGTGTTTCTGCAAAAGTCAAAACGGCTTTAGGCATGCCACCGACGATTATGTACTGGCGGAATAGCGTATTAATTTTTCTATAAAGAAGCTCAACTTTCTTTTTTTCCTCAAAAAGTTTTTTTATTACAGGAATCGTAAGCTCATCTCCAAGCGCCCAGCAAAATTCTTCAAAATCCATCGGATTCATTTTGATGTGACGTTCTTCGGAAGGAAGCTGAATATTTTTAACATTTTTTTTAATTGAAACAAGAGAGCCAGTTTCTATGTAATCATATCTGCCATCTAGCACAAGATATTTTATCGCCTCCCTTGCCTTTGGGAAATTTTGTATTTCATCAAAAATAATAAGCGATTCGTGTTCATACAGTTTTACACCGAAAATAGTTGAAAGCATCATAAAAAAAATGTCCAAATCGCCAAGATACAGACGAAAAAGCTCCTTTACTTCCTCTTTTGCAATGGTGAAATCAATGATGATGTAAGATTTGTATTCGTTTTTCGCGAATTCTTCGACAGTATAGCTTTTGCCAACACGCCGCGCACCGTCAATCATAAGAGCGCAGGAACGAGCATCTTCTTTTTTCCATCTTAACAAATCATCATAAATCTTACGTTTCATTTTTACACCTTTTCAAACCTAAGATAACACATTTTTTGCACATTTTCAAGGTTTATAAAACAAGATTATTGCACGAAATCAAGGTTTAAGATTTATAAAACCTTGAAAAAATCACGAAAAGCAGCGGAAATGTAAATTTTGGAGATTGGTTTTATTCAGAGATTGAGCAAAAAGTTTCAATAATCAATCGTCTTCTTAAGCCATTTAAGAAAGCTTACTTTTGAACGGGAATCTTGAAAATTTGGATCGCTATATTTTATTTGCAAATCTATAAGATTTGATTTGTCTGAACGAAGTACAACATCGCGTTCGCACAATGAATTCGCTGGAATAAAAAATACATATAATTTGCGATTGGAAATATCGTTGCAGATTAGCCACCAATTTGTAGTAAGAAGATTAACATTTGGATTTGCCCAAAAATTTGATGCTCCAGAATTTTCAGAAGCAAAAGTACACGCACCAGAAATATCAAGTCCGTTTTGCCTTGCAAGTAAAATTGCGTCTTGTTTGCTTATTTTTGAAATATTTTGTTTTTTGAAAAGATGATTGTTTTGGAAATTGCTGTTTCTTGTAAAATTGACTTGTGGCGTTTCTTGTTTTGAACTTTTCGCTTCAATTTTCACATCATAATTTTTCCAAATTTCTTCAAATTCATTTTCAAGATTTTTTTGTGAAAAATGATTTTTTAAAAGCGTGTGAATCAAATCGGGCGTAAGTTCGTCTTGAACGAGTTTTCTGTTTTTTGCAGATTTGTTTCGCTCTTTGATAAAGTTACGGACTTTTTCTACATCAAAATTTTCTTTTGAAAAAAGTTCTACGAATTTTATGCCATCGGAATTATCGGGAGTGAAAGGAATTTCTAAACTTATTTTTGAATTTTCTGCAACATTGTAAAAATAAAGATATATTTTGTTGCAAATAAGAACGCCAACCGAAAGCCTTAAATCTGTGTGAGCCATATAATTTAAAAGTTGCTTTTCAAAATCCGCATTTTTGGAAAGTGAATATTGTTTTAGTTCAACAATGAACAAATCTTTGTTGTTTTTCCGCAAAATTATATCAGGAATTTCTCTGTCGCTCGAACCAATATGCAGTTTTCTATGCGAATCAACATCGCCTTGAATTCTGCTATAGCCGAAAAGTTCACTATCCGCAAAATAATTTTCCCAGTCAGATTGAATAAC
>CAZJOU010000293.1:0-2751 GCA_964547685.1 uncultured Treponema sp.
GACGGCCGGCCGCTAGGCGAGCGAAGCGAGATTGCACGCAACGCGTGCTTGGCGAAGCTTTAGCGAGAGCCGTGAAAAGCCCGTTTACGAAAACCGTTTCGCCCAAATTTTTACAATTTTATTTGAAACCTTTGTTCTTTTTGAGTATTTTTAAAGTGTATGAAACGAATTTTAAGGGAAGCCGAATCGGTTGATTCTATTTCGGAGGCAATGGAAGAGGAAACGAATCTTCCGGAAGTTGTTACGGCTGGGCTTCAGGCAAATAGTAATGATTTTTACAAACTAGCTTTGCAGTTTCAGGAAATTATGATGGTTTACGAAAGTGCCATTAAGCAACTTGAAACAAAACTAGAAATTTTGAACAAAGAATACAAAGTTACAGGAAGACGAAATCCAATAGAAACGATAAAATCGCGAATAAAATCTCCGGATAGCATTGCAAAAAAACTTGAAAAAAAAGGTTTGGACGTAAATTTTAAAACAATGACGGAAAATTTGAACGACATTGCGGGAATTCGCGTAATTTGTCCGTATATTTCTGATATTTACAATGTTCGCGATATTTTGTTAAAGCAGCCAGATATTACATTAATAGAAGAAAAAGATTATATTGAACATCCAAAGGCAAGCGGTTATAGAAGTTTGCATCTTGTAATAGAAACTCCAGTTTATTTAAGTCAAACTGAACATCGCGTAAAGGTGGAAATTCAGCTTAGAACGATTGCTATGGATTTTTGGGCAAGTCTTGAACATGAATTAAAATACAAGAATGAACAAAAAGTGCCAGAATCTGTTAGGCGCGAACTTTTTAGAGTTGCGGAAACCATTGCAATGACCGACCGTGAAATGGAAGAAATTGCGATAGAGTTGCAGGCGTTGGATTAGCGATTGTTTTGCTACGTTTTTGCAAACCGAATTGTTGTTTTGCTATGTTGGCGCGAATTGAAATTGAGGCAATCGTCAGTAGGAAAAAATATGATTAAATTAGTTGCTTTTTTAGGAAATTACGGAAAAGAATACGAAAAAACTAGGCATAACGTTGCTTGGCAATTTGAAGATTCGCTTGCATTTGCAGAAAAACTTAATTGGCAAAACAAATTTAAAGGAAAGTTTGCTATTATTGAACCTAGCGATTTGGCTACTTGGTGCGCGGAAAGCGGAATTTTAGCAAAAAAAGACGGTTCGCCAGTTTTAATTCCAGATGAAATGGAAAAAGTTTATTTTTTAAAGCCAGAAACTTATATGAACCTTTCTGGCGAAAGTATTATTGAAATTTGCAATTTTTATAAAATAAAACCAGAAGAAACGCTTGTTGTTCACGACGAATTGGAACTTCCTTTTGGAACGGTAAGTTTTAAGTGGAGCGGTGGACTTGGCGGACACAATGGACTTCGCTCTACAAAGCAAGTTTTTGGAACTGCTGATTTTTGGCGACTTCGCTTTGGACTTACAAAACCAACTAACCGCGACATTGCAGATTATGTTCTTAGCAAATTTACAGAAGAAGAGCAAAAGTTGTTGCCACAAATTTTTTCTGCCGCGTCGGTTATTTTTGCAAAAATTTTGTTCAGCAAAGATCCATCTAAGTTTTTGGAAGAATGGCGAAAGATTAAGATAATTAATAATTAATAATTAATAATTATGAATTATGAATTGTCTTGGGTTATTCGTTTTCTATTATTCGCCTTTTGTGTTACAATAGTAGCATATTTAATCTGGAGACTTTATGAAAGGAATTATTCTTGCCGGCGGTTCGGGAACGCGACTTTATCCAATTACAAAGGCGGTTTCTAAGCAAATATTGCCGCTTTACGACAAACCAATGATTTATTATCCGCTTAGCGTTTTAATGCTTTCTGGCATTCGCGAAGTTTTAATAATTTCCACACCGCGCGACATTTCGCTATTCAAAGAACTTTTTGGCGACGGTGCTTGGCTTGGAATGCGTTTTGAATATGCAGTTCAAGAAAAACCGCGCGGACTTGCCGACGCATTTATTGTTGGAAAAAACTTTATCGGTTCAGACGACGTTGCGCTTGTTTTGGGCGACAACATTTTTTACGGACAAAGTTTTACAAGCACGCTAAAAAAAGCCGAAAAGAAAATCCGTACAGAAAAAGGCGCGGTAATTTTTGGTTATTACGTAAAAGATCCAACTGCTTACGGCGTTGTGGAATTTGACAAGGGCGGAAAAGTTTTAGGAATAGAAGAAAAACCAAAAGTTCCAAAATCAAATTACGCAGTTCCGGGACTTTATTTTTACGACAATTCCGTTGTGCAAATTGCAGAAAACGTAAAACCTAGCGCGCGCGGCGAAATAGAAATTACAACAGTAAATAACGAATATCTTTCGCGCGGCAAATTAAACGTAGAACTTTTAGGACGCGGAATGGCTTGGCTAGACACAGGAACTTACGACGGACTTTTGGAAGCCTCGAACTTTATTGCCACAATCGAAAAGCGGCAAGGAATGTACGTTTCGTGCATAGAAGAAATCGCATTCGCAAACGGCTGGATAACCAAAGACGACTTGTTAAAAATGGCTGCCACCTACAAAACCGACTACGGACGTTACTTGGAATTTATTGCAGAGCAAAAGTAAAATTTCCCGCAGATTTCGCAGATAATCGCAGATGTGAAGTTTTAATTTAAAATCTGCGGAAATCTGCGAGATTTGCGGGAGACTAAAAAGGAAAAATTATGTTTGAATTCAAAAAATGTGAAATTGACGGACTTTACGAAATTCAGCCT
>CAZJOU010000294.1:0-2729 GCA_964547685.1 uncultured Treponema sp.
TATTATTCTTTTCAGATGAATGCCAAAATTGATGTTTTTGCGGGCAAAAAGAAAATAATAAAGCTGCATGATGAGCTGGCAGAGAAAATAATGCTAAAGGCAAACCGAAGTTCTAAAACAAAAATCAAGGAAACCCCGTTAAAATATTTGGAAATGCCAAAAGAATTTGTCCGCCTAAAAACACAAACGGCTTTAACCGCAGAAGGTATGCGAAACCATAACTGCGTAGGTGGATATTGGAAACGAGTTTCGGAAGGAAAGAGCTTGATTTATTCAGCAACGATTCAAGATGAGCATTTGACCATTGAAATCCAATTCCGTAAATCCGGAAGAAAAATAAAAAAATATAATTTTTATGTAAACCAATGCTATAAGGCATATAATAGGCCTTGCTCTCCAGGCGTGCTTGAATATGTTAACGAATGCCTTGAAAGAAACTCCAAGAAGGCGATAGAAGAATTCATTGATAAGCAAAAAGAATCGGAGCTTGACATCGCAAAGGAATAAATCCATCATAATAAATGAAGTTGTAATCGAACGCCTTAGAAAAATATACATTTTCAAAGTTGCTGAAAGATACGGAATGGTTCAAGTAAAAGAGTGGGATGGAAAATTCTACTATGAAAAAACAAACGGAGGAAAACAAAAATGACACAATCAACATCATTATCTGAAATAATAGAATTAAAAGAAAAAATTATATTAAATGGATTATTATCTATTTATAAAATTTCAATTTCTGTAAGGAATTTATATCGTGATAGTCCAAGAAAAAAAACATTTTATGACGAATGTTCAAATATGTTCTTTTTTGAATTTTATGATTCATTGCAAAAATTTGCAAATTTTCTTTATTGTTTAGAAATATCTAAAATTGAAAATCTTAATATTAAAGAATTGGAAGAACAATCAAATCAGCTAGAAAATTTCATCAATTTTTCTGTTTCAAGTTTTGAAAAAAGAAATTTTCACATGGAAATATTTTCGGAAAATCAAATAATTTATAAAAATTATTTACAAGAAACAGAAACAAACTTAAAAAAACTTATTGATATATTATCTAAAACAGATATAAAAAATGAAGTAAAAATGTCAGAAGAAAATTTTTCTGAGAAAAAAGAAAACGTAAAACGTTATTATCCAATTCAAAGAGATAAAACAAATACAATATCTGAAAACGACCATAATGAATTCTCTGCAACGGCAAAAACAGCACAAATTAATCCGATTGTAAGACAAAATAACATTCAAGTTGAAAAAACAACGAACTTTGAAAAAAAACAAGAATCTTTAACACATCTACGACAACAAACTTTTAACAAACAAAAAGAAACTGAACCAATAGAAAGTATTAAAATAGAATTAGATGATAGCGGAGATGAAAATTAGTTTTTTATGCGGTTTCAAAAACGACACAATTATAAAAAAATTAATGAGTATAAGAGAAATTATCCATCAAGAGCCTTAGAGTATTTTATAATTGGTCGTTCATTACTATTTTATTGTATGCAGGCAATAACACTTGAGAATATTTTTCTTTTAAGAATTTTGTAAAACATTTTTTCATTATATCCGATGCAATCTCTATTCCATTATAACTTGTAGGAAGATTTTTTATTATATCTACAATATCTTTGTGGTATTTATAAATTTTGGGAACAATATTTTTTACAGCCTTGTTTAATCCTTCATATTTCATGCTATTTATTAATTTATAAGGATGAATTCTGTGTTCATTTTCTGTGAAACAGCAAATTTTTCTTCTGTAAAGTTCATCTTTAAACAACTCTTCATTATTTAATAATGTCTGCATTTTTTTATCATCCCACTTCGAGTTAAAGCAATTTCCATTGTCATACACAGGCGAAAGTTCTTTTTTACCGTCAGCATATCTGATAATTCCCCAGTTTTCATTGTTTCTATCTCCATTTCCGATGAATGTGTCAACAACAAACATTTTCCAAAAATGGTCTTCAATGTTAGGAATATTTTTCAATAAAGGATGTTCTTTTATAACTTGTAATATTTCTGAAAGTTCTGTTCCATTTCCATCAGTTGTGTTATTTTCTGATGAAGAAAGAGTTGGTTCAAAAGTTATTTTTAATTCTTTAAATATTTGTAGTCTATCAGATTCTCCAAGAAAATCTTCACAAGCAACTACAAGTTTCTTATTGCGAATTCCTAAATATGTTTTGTGAACGTTGAAACCTAGTGCTTCATAGATATGCGAACCAATATATTCGCAAAGTGGACTATTTGAATAACTTCTTTGTACATTTGGAATAGCTTTTTCTTTTAAATTTCCAGGAAATTTTATTAGATAATTTTTTCCTTTGATAGTGAGTCCTATTTTATTTCCAGATAAACCGCCATAAGTTCTGTCGTTTTGAGTATACTTATCAAGTTCTAAAATTTCCATTTATCCAATCCTTTACTGGTATTTTTCAGTTAATTTTTTATAGTCTTGCACGCTCAATTTTCCGTTATGTACGTATGTTTTTGCAGATATTGTCATAGCATCTTGCTGTTGGTCAAAATGGAACCAGTCGTCCTTTTTATAAAATTCTTCCATTTCTTTTATATCATCTTGAATTACTTGAGGAAATTTTTTTATATCAATATTTATGCTTTCGTCTATATACATATTAGTTTTATTATAAATTGCTCAAATTTCACTGTCAATGTGAAATTACTCATGTAAACTAAACCCATCAAAATATAAATATGAA
>CAZJOU010000295.1:0-2727 GCA_964547685.1 uncultured Treponema sp.
GTTTACATTTAATAACTTTTAAGTTATTATAAAAGAGGTTTAATAATGTTTGATATATTTTTCTACAAAAACGAAAACGGAAAAGAACAGGCAAAAGAATATATAAAAAATCTTTCCGAAAAAAAGATAAAAATTCACGAATCAAACTAAAAAAGATTCTTGAATACATTGATATTCTTGCACAATATGGAACAAGAGCGGGCGAGCCATATGTAAAACATATTGAAGCGAAAATTTGGGAGTTACGACCTCTAAAAGATAGATTTTTCTTTGTAGGTTGGACTGATGAAAGTTTTGTAATTTTACATCAGTTTACAAAGAAAACGCAGAAAACACCAAAAAAAGAAATTGAACAGGCAAAACGCGAATATAAAGATTTAATTGCAAGGGGGACAAAATGAACACAGAAAACAATGCGCTTGGCACTGAATGGCAAGATTTTCGCAAAGAGATTTTCACGCCTGAAGAATTAAAAGAATCTGAATTAAAAGTTGCGATTCTTGGCGAACTGATAGAAGCACGCGAACAAAACAAAATAAGTCAAAAACAATTAGAAGAATTAAGCGGAGTAAAACAACCAGTTATCGCGCGAATGGAAAAAGGCAAGACAAACCCACGCTTAGACACAATTTTAAAAGTTCTTGCACCGCTTGGCAAAACTCTTGCAGTAGTACCGATTAAAAATTAGTTTTTCTTTGCAGTAGTTTTCGGGGCAAAATAACGAACTTGAAGAAGATATTAAATAACGTTTACATTTAATAACATATCGGTTATATTATGAATATGGGCTATGAGATAGAATTCTATGAATCAGAAAGCGGACAAAAACCAGTAAATGATTTTATAAATTCTTTGAACGAAAAACAGATTGCTAAAGTTTTGCGAGAAATTGACCTTTTGGAACAGTTCGGAAGAGAGTTGCATTTTCCGCATACAGACACAATAAAAGGGGATAAATACAAAGGACTTGAAGAACTTAGGATTAAGTTTTCAAGTGATATTTTCAGAATCTTTTATTTTGTTGTCATTGATAACAAATGCGTATTGTTGCACGGAATACAGAAAAAATCTGACAAAACGCCAAAACGTGAACTAGAAACGGCATTGAACAGAATGAAAGATTATAAAGCGAGGTGTTCAAAATGAAATATGAAGAATTTAAATCGAAAATGCTAGAAAACCCACAGATAAAAAAAGAATATGACGCTTTAGCACCTGAATACGAACTTGTTAGCCAACTTATAAAAGCACGGCAAGAAAAGCATTTAACACAGAAAGAACTTGCGGAAAAAGTTGGCACAAAACAAGCAAGCATTGCACGGCTTGAAAGCGGAAACTATAACCCGACATTCAATTTTTTGCAAAAAATTGCAAATGCACTCGACAAGAAAATTAGTTTTTCTTTGCAGTAACTTTCGGGGCAAAATAACCGACCTGAAGAAAACATTGACATAATAAAACATTCGTTTTATATTAACTCTAGTGGTAACGCTCAACCCTTAAAGAGTATTTAAACGAAACTTTGAATTTTTCAAGGTTTATAAAGCGACACATTATTTGATGTCGCTTTTTTTTTGATTAAAAATGAAAAATGTTTTAAGAATATACGAAATTCAAAACGATTATATAAACTATCTTTCAGAATTTGCGCCTCATCTGTTTCATAATAAAAAATCAAGTCAAGAAAATGAACGAAAATATATAGGCATAGTTTTAGAGATAAACAGTTATAAATATTTTGCACCGTTATCATCTTTCAAGGAAAAGCATAAAAAGATGAACGAAACTTTAGACTTTATAAAAATAAAAAACTTTGCAGTAATAAATTTAAATAATATGTTCCCAGTTCCCAAAACGCAGATTATAAATTTTGACATAAAAAAAGTGAAAAACAAAAAATACAAGGCACTTTTACAAAGAGAATATCGTTATATAACAATCATTGAAAATAAAATTCTAGAATCCGCAAAATTGTTGTATAATTACAAACTGGAGCATAAAAATAAAACTAATCTTGCAAAAAGATGTAATAATTTTTTATTGCTTGAAAAGAAATCAGACGAATATAAAGACTAAATGAACGCTATAAACCGACCTGAAGAAAAAGAGGTAAAAAAATGAAAACTTTACAAGCATATTATAACGGCAATTCTATTCAGACTTTAGAAAATTACAAGTTTGAAAAAAATCAAAAATTGCTAATAACAGTTTTAAACACAGATAAAGAGCAAAAGCAAGATAACATAAAAGCATTGCGGGGCAGTCTTTCAAAATATGCAAATCCTAAATTGATTGAAAAAGAATCTGACGCTTGGGAGGAGGCAGTAAAAGAAAAATATGATTTACGCTGATACTAATATTTGTTTACGTCTTATTCTGAACGATAATCAAGAAATGGCAGATTTTGCAGAAAATCTTTTTACCGAAAATGATGTTTTTATATTGCACGAAGTTATTTGTGAAGTTGTCTATGTGCTTAGTAAAGTTTACAATGTTGACCGCCTCGCAATTTGCACAAACGTAAATATTTTGCTTAATATTGCAGATGTAGAAGAAAAAACCGTTTTAAAACAGGCATTGCAGAATTATGAACAAACAAAACTTGATTTTGTAGATTGTATTCTATTGGCTTATAATCAAACTAACAACGCGACAATAGCAACATTCGACAAAAAACTTAAAAATAAATTGAACTCATAGAAGTAGCAAAAAAATAGTAATACCGAC
>CAZJOU010000296.1:0-2697 GCA_964547685.1 uncultured Treponema sp.
GCATATTCTTCTTGCAACATTTTCTGATATTCGTTTGGTGTAACGCCAATTCGTTTTTTAAAAGTTCGCGAAAAATATTCTTGGTTTGAATATCCCAATGTGTACGCAACTTCGTTAATTCTTGCATCAGAATCTCTTAAAAGAACTTTTGCTCTGTCAATTTTTACTTCTGTCATAAAATTAACAAAACTCATTCCTGTAACTTTCTTAAAAATATGACTAATATAAGTTGGATTTAAAAATACGCCTTTAGAAACATCTTCTAGTGAAAGTTTTTCGTCAACGTGAACAACAGCGTACTTTCCAATTTTATAAACAAGTTTGTCGTCAATCATTTGATATTTTTTTACCATTTCGCTTGCCAACTTAAAGTTTATTGTCCAAATATTTACAAGGTCATCTTTGCTAATCAAAGAAAATCCAAAATGATGATAATAATCTTTTTTATACAAAAATTTCTCTAACCAAGGTTTTCGCGCAACTAAAGTTTCGTAAACATAAGTTTTTGCTTTATCAGAAACAATCTGGCAATTTACAGTATCGTTATTCCAATCTCGGTAAATTTGTTCAAAAATAGTTTCTATTATAAATCGTTCCTGACCGCCACCAAGAAAAATATTATCTATAAGCGCGTCAACTTTCATCTTTAAATTTAAAATAACATACTTTTCGCCTTGATGTTCATACATTCTTAAAAGAGTCTGTTCCAACTTTTGTTCATCTATTGGCTCTAAAAGATAGTCAAAAACGCCATTTGTAAAATAACTTCTAACAGAAGCATAACTAGAATCTTTTCCAATAACTATAACTTGCAGTTTTGAAAATTCGTTTAAGGTTGCTTTTATTGATTCTGGACTAAAAATGTCTGTGCCGTCGGTAAAAGCAATAAGAATGTCAACTTGCTTTTCTCTAAGTTTTTCGCGCAAAGACATTGCATTTTTAGAAATTTCCAAATCTAACTCAAATTCAGAATTTCTTTTCCAAAAAGAGAATGATAAAATTTTTTCTGCTCTAAAACCAAGCCTATCAAAAAAAGATACTATTTGCATATTTTGTTTGCGGAGAAAATTCTCCGCTGGTTTGCTAAAAATTGCTTATTGCCCCATAGAAATTGTTTCTGGTAAAGTGCTTCCGCCATCAATTACAATTTGCGCCCCAGTTATATAACTTGCTTCTTCCGAAGCCAAAAACGCTGCAAGTTCGCCAATTTCTGTTGGTTTTGCAAGCCTTTTT
This sequence comes from uncultured Treponema sp., assembly GCA_964547685.1. Lineage (GTDB taxonomy): Bacteria > Spirochaetota > Spirochaetia > Treponematales > Treponemataceae > Treponema_D. The sequence continues at coordinate 1,234 of CAZJOU010000296.1, forward strand.
AGCGGAACTGCATCTGCAATAGCGTTAATTGCTCTTTCTGGATTTTTCGGATCTGACTGTTTTGCCATTCCTTCTACTAGCGGAGTTCTTGCGTAACCCGGGCAAATTGCATTTACGCGAACATTTTTATCTGCAAATTCGCGTGCCATTGCTTTTGTAAAACCAACCAATGCGGATTTTGTTGTTGCATACGCTACTTCGCCCGGATCTGCAACCATATCGCCAGTTACAGAACTCATTATTACAACCGAACCGCCACCGTTAGAAATAATTAATGGCAGAGCAGCTTTGCAAACATTCCAAACGCCTTTTACATTTATATCAATATGCTTGTCGCGATTAGAAAAATCATCATCTTCCAAAAAAGGTTTTAAAACACAAATTCCAGCGTTACAAACAAGAATATCTAGTTTTCCGTATTTATCTTTTGTTGCACTTACAAGTTTTTTTACGCTTTCGTAATCAGAAACATCTGTCTGTATTCCAACTGCATCCGCACCTTGCGATTTTAATTCCTCTGCAAGTTCAAGAACTTTTTTGCCACGAGCGGCAAGAACGCACTTTGCGCCATATTTTGCAAAAACTTTCGCTATTCCTTCGCCAATTCCTTTAGATGCTCCGGTTATTACACAAATTTTTCCTTCTAATTTTTCCATACGAATCCTCCAAAAACAAAAAAGCGCCTGGTAATTTACCAGACGCTCCATTGCGTTCTTTATGTTAGTTATATTTTGCAAAAATAAAAATTTTATATAATGTAAAATTTTTAGGTTGATATGTCAAATTTTTAGGTTATTAAATCTTTAAATTTTTCTTTAATTTCTAAAAAATTTTTTCCGCAAATATCGCTTTCAATTTTTATTTCATTCCAATCATTTTTACACCAAGAATCAAAAATTCCGCAAATTTTAAAGTTTGCATTTTTTGCAGTTTGAATTGAATAAAGCGCATCTTCAAAAACAAAAGTTTCTTCTGCCCTAGAATTTAACAAGTTTAAAGTATAATAAAAAATTTCTGGTTTTCGCTTAGAAGTTTTAAATTCTGAACAAAACACAAATTTATCTACAAAAGAAAAAACTCCATTTCGTTTTGCGCAAGGAATTACAATTTCTTTATCAGACGCAGTTAAAATTGCAATTGGAATATTTTTTGATTTTAAAAATGATAAAAATTGAACCGCACCTTTTTTTGCTTTTATTTTATTTGCGTATAAATCGTAAAATTCCGCATTTATTTCGTTAATAATTTCTTGTTCAGATTTTTGAATATTAAAATCATTTCTAAAAATACAAGCAAGTTCTTGCGAAGTTTTTGTTAAAAACAATTTTGCAAGTTCAAAATGATTTTTTAGCCCAATTTTTTTTAAATATTTTTTTCCAGTTTTTACATAAAACGGCATAGAATTTACCAAAGTTCCATCTAAATCAAAAATTGCCCCAGAAATTTTCATAATCGTTTCCAACT
>CAZJOU010000297.1:0-2683 GCA_964547685.1 uncultured Treponema sp.
CAAAAGCCGGTTTCTGCTCCGCACAGACAATTTTTATTGATTTGCATTAAAACTCAACATTCGACCTATTAATATCCCATATCAGGAGCTGGAGCGGCTGCTGGGGCTTTTGGTTCTGGAATGTCTGTTATTGCACATTCTGTTGTAAGCAAAGTGCCTGCAATAGAAGCGGCGTTCATTAAAGCAGAAGTAGTTACTTTTGCTGGGTCAATAATTCCAGACTGAATCATATTTACCCATTCGCCAGTGTAAGCGTTGTAACCAACACCTTCTTTTTCGTTCTTTGCGCGTTCTGCAACAACTGCACCATCTACGCCAGCATTTTCTGCAATTTGGCGAGTTGGTTCTTCCAAAGCGCGACGAACAATTTTATATCCAACTTTTTCGTCTTCAGAAAGTTCAGCAGGAACTTTTTCCAATGCTTTTGCAGCCTGAATAAGAGCAATTCCACCACCAGAAACAATGCCTTCTTCCAAAGCAGCGCGAGTTGCGGCAATTGTATCTTCTACGCGGAATTTCTTTTCTTTCATTTCTGTTTCTGTTGTTGCACCAACATTAATTACAGCTACGCCGCCTGCAAGTTTTGCAAGACGTTTTTGCAACTGTTCTTTGTCGTAAGTAGAAGTTGATTTTTCAATAGCGTTTTTAATTTCTGCAACGCGGTCGCTAATAGCTTTTTTGTCGCCAGCACCACCAACAATAGTTGTGTTATCTTTATCAACTTTTACAGATTTAGCCTGACCAAGAACTTCTGTTCCGCAAGTTTCAAGTTTAAGTCCAACTTCTTCCGAAACAACTGTTCCGCCTGTTAAAACTGCAATGTCCTGAAGCATATCCTTTCTTCTGTCGCCAAAACCCGGAGCCTTTACTGCGCAAACTTTAATTGTTCCACGAATTGTGTTTAAAACCAAAGTTGTAAGCGCTTCGCCGTCTACATCTTCGGCAATAATTACCAAAGCGCGACCTTCGTTTGCAACTTTTTCTAGCAAAGGAAGCAAATCTTTCATAGAAGAAATCTTTTTGTCATAAATTAAAACGTAAGCATCAGAGAAAGCTGCTTCCATTCGTTCGCGGTCTGTAACAAAGTAAGAAGAAATATATCCACGATCAAACTGCATTCCTTCTACTGTGTCTACAGTTGTGTCCATATTTTTAGATTCTTCAACTGTAATTACGCCGTCTTTTCCTACTTTTTCAATAGCTTCGGCAATTAAATTACCAATTTCTGGGTCATTGTTTGCAGAAATAGAAGCAATGCTCTTAATATCTGCAGAATCTTTTACTGGTTTTGCATTCTTTTTAATTTCGCTAACAGCAGTTGCAACTGCTTTGTCAATTCCGCGTTTAATTTCTATTGGAGTCATTCCGGCAGCAACAGATTTAAAGCCTTCGCGAACAATAGCGTAAGCCAAAACTGTAGAAGTTGTTGTTCCGTCGCCGGCGTCGTCATTTGTTTTAGAAGCAACTTCGCGAACAAACTGAGCGCCCATATTTTCGTAAGGGTCGGCAAGTTCAATGTCTTTTGCTACAGAAACACCGTCTTTTGTAATTGTTGGAGCACCATATTTTTTGTCCAACATAACCATTCGTCCGCAAGGACCAAGTGTAACTTTTACTGCTTTTGCAATCTGTTCTACACCAGAAAGCAATTTTCGTCTTGCATCTTCATTAAATAACAACTGTTTAGCCATTTTCTTTATTTACCTCTTAAATTAAATTCTATTTGGTACTATCAAAAATACAAAAAGAATTTGCAATCGGCAATAAAAAAATTAAGAAATTATAAGATTTACATAAAAGTTTAAGTCGTGGGAAGGGAACGGGGAAAGTCTTCCCCTCGTTTCAAACCTTCGGGGTTTCGACAGGCTCAACCACCTTCGGTTTTCCACTACCCCTTCTAGCGGGAAAACACATTTTTCCCGCAACGCCCTTTTTGTTTATTCGGTAAGACCGCGAGAAAAATCTTCTATTCGGCGAGTTCCAAAGTTTAGTATAATGCCAGCGTAAATTTTGTGGCTTGTTCCGCCAATTTTTATATTTGAATCTTGGAATTTTCCAAAAAGTGGCATAGAAAATTCGTAACCTGCGTCAAAACCAAAGTTTAAATTTTCGCGACTAAAAAGCCAAAATTTGTAACCTAAATCTAAATCTGCGGCAAGATACATTCCAGTTTCAAAAGAAGTTAAGTTCATTTGCTGAATTACTTTATTGTTATCTTTATCGGCATCGGCAGTTTGGAAAGTAACATCTTTATTTTCTTTGCTTGCAAGAATGTTAAAAAATCCTGCAACGCCTGGTGCTACACTAAAAGAATGTCGTCTGCCAAAGTTAAAGCGAAAAGCTGGCGCAAGTGTTACAAAGTTTTCTGTTGCGAACTTTGTTTTTATGTCTTTTATTGCGCTATCAGAAATTGTTTGGTCGCCTGCAAAAATAAAATTTGTTCCGTACGAAAAACTTATACCAATGTCTAAAAAATTTTTTGGCGAATCAAAATATATGCCCCACTGATTTTCTATTCCTGCTGGAATAAACGGCTTAAATTCATCGCCATCTTGATTTTTAATGTTTTCAAAAGGCGTGCCAGAAAAATTTATTGCAAACTCTATATTAGTTGCAAATGCGCCAGAAGCAAAAATCGCTAGCACAAATGCTAAAATTAAACTTTTTTTCATAATAAACTCCA
>CAZJOU010000298.1:0-2678 GCA_964547685.1 uncultured Treponema sp.
GAACTAGAAAGCGATAATCCAGATGCTTGGAAAAAATATCCGGTAATTTATTTAAATTTTGCTCAGAACAATTTTACAAAAAAAGATTCTTTGGAAGATTGTATAAATCGTGAGTTAGAAAAATACGAAAAAGAATATAATATTTCGCTTGAATACGAAGATAAATTAAATTCAATTCATTTTGCAGGTAGATTTATAGATATTGTTCAGGCAGCCAATAAACAAACTGGAATGCAGGCGGTGGTTTTAATTGACGAATACGACAAACCTCTTTTAGATGTTCAAAATGATGAAGAACTTGTAGACTATAATCGAAATGTTTTAAAAGGTCTTTACGTTACGCTAAAAGCATTAGATGAATATTTAAAATTCGTTTTTTTAACTGGCGTAACAAAATTTAGCAAGGTTTCTATTTTTAGCGATTTAAATCAACTAAAAGATATTTCTATAACTCGCGACTATGCAACAATTTGCGGAATTACAGAAGAAGAAATGCTTAGCAATTTTGAACCAGAAATTGTAGCAATGGCAGAAAAACTTGAACTTACAAAAGACGAATGTATAGAAAAATTAGAAAAAATGTACGACGGTTATCACTTTTTTCCAGAAAGCAAAGGCGTTTATAATCCATTTAGTTTAATTAATGCACTTGATTCACAAAATTTTGATTCTTATTGGTTTTCTACAGGAACTCCAGCATTCTTAATCAAAAAATTAAAAGAAAGTTACCAGAACTATATGGATTTTACAAATGGCGTAGAAGCAAACGAACAAGACTTAAAAGATTACCGAAACGACAATCCGAACCCAATTCCGCTTTTTTATCAAACTGGATATTTAACAATAAAAAGTTACGACAAAGACTTTAATGTTTACACACTGAAATATCCAAATGATGAAGTAAAATACGCTTTTATAAATTCGCTTGTGCCATCATTGCTGACAATTCAAAGTTCTAACGGTCTTGATATTGTTTCTTTTGCCCGCGACATAAAAAGTGCGAACACAGAAAACATGATGAACCGTTTTAAATCTATATTTGCTTCGCTTCCGTATTCGACAGCAGATAAAAACGGTGAAAAACGCATTGCAGAGCAGAATTTTCAGAACGTTTTTTACTTAGTTTTTACTTTGCTTGGTCAATGGTCGCAAGTGGAAGTTCACAACAATGTTGGTAGAGCCGATTGCGTTTTAGTTAATGGGAAAAACGTTTTTATTTTTGAGTTTAAAGTAGACAAAAGCGCAGATGAAGCGTTGGCTCAGATAGAAGAAAACAAATATTCTGTTCCTTACGAAAACGCAGGAAATACAATTATTAAAATTGGCGCGAACTTTTCTACAAAAACGCGAAATCTAACTGAGTGGAAAATTGTAGAGTAACTTGTGCGAATCCGGTTTTTCATTGCACAACATCTATGAGGTTTACATTTTTTCATCTTTATAGAACAAATCTTGCTTTTGAGTTATAATTCAGCGATTTTGTAAATATTTTTAAGGACAAATTATGTACAAGCCAGTTAGTTCAAAAGTTGATTTTCCAAAACAGGAAGAAGAAATCTTAAAATTCTGGAAAGAAGACGACACTTTTAAAAAGTCTGTAAGCCAGCGAGAAGGGCAACCTGAATATGTTTTTTATGACGGACCGCCATTTGCAACAGGACTTCCGCATTTTGGTCATTTTATTCCTTCTACAATTAAAGATATTATTCCGCGCTACCAGACGATGAAAGGCAAAAAAGTTGAACGTCGTTTCGGTTGGGATTGTCACGGACTTCCGGTAGAAAACTTGATTGAAAAAGAACTTGGAATTAACTCTAAGCACGAAATAGAAGCGTACGGAGTTGCAAACTTTAACGACAAATGCAAGGCTTCTGTTTTAAAATATACTTCTGAATGGCGCGAAACTATTACGCGAATGGGGCGCTGGGTTGATTTTGACCACGACTACAAAACAATGAATCCAGATTATATGGAATCTATTTGGTGGGTTGCAAAATCGCTTTGGGACAAAGGTTTAATTTACGAAGGAAAATACATTCTTCCATATTGTCCGCGCTGTTCTACAGTTCTTTCTACGCACGAACTTGCGCAAGGCTACAAAGAAAAACAAGATCCTGCGGTTACAATTCGCTTTAAGGTTACAAAAGCACCTGACACAATCGATGATAAAGAAATGGCAAACGGAAAAACTTACTTTCTTGCCTGGACAACAACGCCGTGGACTTTGCCAAGTAACTTAGGTCTTTGTATGGGGCCAGAAATTGAATATGTAAAGATTTTAGATAAAGAATCTGGCGATTATTACATTCTTGCAGAAAGCCGATTGCACGCTTATTACAAAAACGAAACTGACTACGAAATTATTTACAAACACTTAGGAAAAGATTTTATTGGCGCAGAATATGAACCGCTTTTTCCGTATTTTGCTTATCTTAAAGATCCTAAAAAATGCGAAGAAGAAAGCCACCAAAAATGCGAAAAAGGCGCGTTCCGTATGTTTGCAGACGATTATGTTTCTACAGAAGACGGAACGGGAATTGTTCACAATGCGCCGGCGTTCGGCGAAGACGACAACAGAATCTTCAACGGAACAGGAATTCCTACAATCGTTCCCATCGATGCGGAATGTAAGTTTACAAAAGAAGTTTCTGATTACGTAGGAATTTTTGTAAAAGATG
>CAZJOU010000299.1:0-2660 GCA_964547685.1 uncultured Treponema sp.
AAGTTCGGTTTCGTCAAAAATGTCGTAGTTTAGCGTTAGGCGGTAAACTTCGTCGCCAATTTGTACTGCGTTTTTTTCAAAATGGGCAAACGCAAGCATTACGCGTTCTAAGGCTTTTCGTTCGTCGTAGATTTCTAGCGTTACGCTTCTTTTTGTGTTGTCTGTAAGAGCGGAATCGGAAAACTGTTCCGATGTAGTGATTTTTTCTACTTGCTGATGAGATTGCTTCCCCTTCGTTCCGCTCTGGGTCGCAATGACGGTAGAGTTTTCGCTCGCAATGGTATTCATTTCAATCTCACAATGCACGATTCTTGCGATATTCAGAGTTGAACTGTTGTTTTTTACTTTGCAAAGAACGCGGAACTTGTCATCTTTTTGCGAATATTCAATCTTTTGCGGGGAACACAAAAATGTTTTGCTTCGTCCTGAACGCCCAGAATATTCAACGTTTATGTTTTTCTTTTCGTGAATTGCTTTTAAGATTGTGCGGAAGTTTTTTACATAAACGGAATCATTATAAGGGTCGCCGTCTGAATATTGGTCGTAAAGATAAAAATCATTTTCCGAAAAAAGCGGTTCGACGTTTTCAAGTTGCGTTTCAAGTCGTTCAAGCGTTTTGTCGCTGGCAAAAAGGCGAATCCGCTTGTCGTGCAAAATTGATTTTAGCCAGCGTTTTTGCAAAAGCGAAAGCGGCATTGTAGGTGCGTTTTTTATGTTCGTTGTAAAGTCGTTTTTGATTAGTGGCCATTTTCCGCTTTCTAACGCACTTGGAATTGTCATAACGCTTTCTGGAAATGCAGAGTCTTTTACGATTTCAAAAAGCGAATCTGAATCAAGGCTTTCTTTTTGTGCAGAAGCAATTATCGAAGCGACTGTATTGTAATATGCGCTGTAAATTTCTGTAAAAAGCAATTTTATTTCTCCTTAAAATGTATCGAAACGTCATTGTGCGTACATTTTGTTCATTTTGCGGATGTCGTCGAAAAAACGGCGCGAAACGTATTTATCCGAACAACTAAAATATGTTATTCGCGAAATGAACGTTCTTGCCCAAGGAATTATTTCCTGCGGGTCAAAAACATCCGCGTCAAACTGAGCGTTGTTTTTATCAAGCAACGTTACTTTTCCGCATCGTTTTTCGCGCAAAAGTCGCTTGTAAATAAATTTTTCATCATCTTCAAAATGAATTTTAAAAGTTACGTGCGTTGTTGTTGTGTCGTTGTGTTTTTTATTCTGCTTTAACGCAACGCCCCAAATATTTTTTCGCAAACTTTCAAATTCGGCACGCTTTTGTTCAAATCCATCGTAAACTTCGCCAGTTTCCATTTTTACAATGTAGTCAAAACGCAAAGCAAGAAAATATTTTCCGTGCGGACGATAAGCCATTAAATACATTCTTCCGCCTTGCGTGCTTTGGTAAATCATAAGCGGAACAACTTGATTCGAAAAAGTTCTGTCATCGTCCTTTCGTTTTTGTTCAATAATCAAAAAACGATGTCCGCGGATTGCATTAAAAACCTGTTCCACAAAATCAGATTCAATAGAAGAAGTTATGTAATGATGCTTAAACTGAAAAATCTCGCTTTCCTTCTGCTCCTCCGCCGAAAGTTTATCAAACAAAAAACTTCCCACAACTCCGCAAAGAGCAACTTCTGAAAAAAAAGCCAACGCATCTTCTGTGCCGTGCAAACCTGTCATCGGCTGGCGAAAATATTTAACAATCTTTCCATTTTTAATAGAAGAAATTAGTCCTAAATCTTCGTATTCTTTTATTTTTTTCCGCAAAGTTGATTCTTCTGGAATTGCATCGCTAGAAAAATCTTTTAAGTAAACATCAATTATTTCATCAAGAATCTGAGTAAGAGTTTTTCCATTTTTTTTGTCGCCGTTGAAATCCGAAAGAATGTCCATCAGCATAAAATGAAGCGAAATGTCCATCGCTGTAAAAGATTTTGCCTTAAAGATTTTATAAAGCGGATTATGCGAAATGTGCCTGCTATCAATAGAAAGAAACGTTACTTTTCCGTTTTCGTCCGTGCGGAACGTCATATAGCCAGAAAGATAATTTTCAAGCCGACGCTTTTCGTCATCGTAAGTACGCACACTTTTTGCAGAAAATTTGTCGCGCGTTTTAAATCCGTAAATATAAAAACTACGCACATAAGTTCGCAATGTATCAAGATTTTTTATAAGTTCGGAATAAGCCATAAAAAAATTATATCACGTTTAGTTAAAGCGTTGTCACGGAAAATTTGGTGCGAAAAAGTATTGGGAGGAGAATAAATTATTCAATACGCTAACTTGCAACAATCTCCGCTTCAACTTCCGACGCAATTTGTGATGAACAAATCCGCATACAGCAATCATCTTGTTCTGAAAAGCCAAGAAAGTTAACGCTTCCGTACCAAAGAACTTTTTTGTCAATAACAGCGATTTTCTGGCTAAGATTTTCTTTTACAAAAACTTGAACGTCTGCGTTTTCCAAAGATTTTACAAGTTCACTTTGTGTTTTAGATTTTGATTCATCAAAAGGCGATTTTGTGATTACGAAGATTTTTGTTCCGTTTGAAATAAGTTTTGTCGCCACAAAAACAAATCTGTTCATGTCTTGTTTTGAAAGATATGGTGAAGAAATCACAATTGTGTTTTTTGCAGAAATC
>CAZJOU010000300.1:0-2644 GCA_964547685.1 uncultured Treponema sp.
CTTCGATGTTATGCTTCCTTGGGGCCTTTCATTTTTCGCCTGCGTCCCACTTTTTATAATTTTTGGTTTATATGCAGAATAAATTTAATATTTGTGTTAATATTATGCTAAGGGTGGGAAAATGGCATACGTAAAAAATCTTTTTGATCAGAATTTTATTCAATATGCAAGTTATGTAATTCGCGACAGAGCAATTCCAGAACTTGTAGATGGACTAAAACCTGTTCAGCGACGCATTTTGCATACATTGTTGGTAACAGATGACGGACGTTTTCATAAAGTTGCCGGAGTTGTTGGCGATTGTATGAAATTTCATCCACACGGCGACGCTTCTATTTATACAGCACTTGTAAATCTTGCAAATAAAGAACTTTTTATAGACAAGCAAGGAAATTACGGAAATATTTTTACAGGACATCCTGCAGCGGCTCCTCGCTATATTGAATGTAGAATTCGCCCAGTTACAAAAGATATTCTTGTTACAAATCCTGCAATTACGGAATATGTAGATAGTTACGATGGCAGAAATAAAGAACCAGTTATGTTTCAAGCAAAACTTCCAGTTGTTTTAATAACAGGCGCAGAAGGAATTGCCGTTGGAATGAGCACTCAAATAATGAGCCACAATGTTCACGAAGTTATAGAAGCAGAAAAAAAATGTTTGCGTGGCGAAAAATTTCAACTTTTTCCAGATTTTCAAACTGGTGGTTTAATTGACTGTTCTGAATATAAAGACGGACTTGGAAAACTTATTACTCGTGCAAAAATAGACAGTTCTGATGATAAAAAAATTATTATTACAGAATTACCTTACGGAAGTACAACAGAATCTTTAATTGAATCAATAGAAAAAGCCGCAAAAAACGGAAAAGTAAAAATTGCTTCTATAAACGATTTTACTGCTCAGTCGGTTAGCATAGAAATAAAACTTCCGCGCGGAGTTTACGCAAAAGATGTTATAAATTCGCTTTATGCGTTTACAGATTGCGAAAAAACGGTTTATTGTAATCTTTTAGTAATAAAAGATAATATGCCAGTTCAAATGACTGTAACCGAAGTAATTAACTTTCATGCAAAACAACTTACGCGCGTATTAAAAGAAGAACTAGAATTTGAAAAACAACAGTTGTTAGAAAAACTACATCTTAGAACTTTAGAGCGCATTTTTATAGAAGAACGTATTTACAAGAAAATTGAACAGATGAAAACGGAAGAAACTGTAATTAAAGCCGTAAAAGATGGATTTAAACCTTTTAAAGAAGAATTGTTGCGCCCAGTTACAGACGAAGATGTTGATCATCTTTTAAAAATTCCAATCCGCAGAATTTCTTTGTACGACATTAATAAAAATCGTAAAGAAGTTCAGGCAATCAATGCAAGAATTAAAGAAATTAATCGTCTTTTAAAACATCTTGTTGAATATGCAATTAGTTATTTAGACGGAATAGAAGGAAAACTTGATCCAAAAACTATAAAGCGCAGAACTACTGTTACAAACATTAAAACTGTAGATGTAAAATCTGTTGTTCGCCGCGACACTCCGCTAAAATATAACGAAGATTCCGGATATTTGGGAACTGCCGTTTCTGGTGGCGAAGAAATTATGAAAATTACGCCATTTGACAGAATTATTTATGTGCGAAAAAGCGGAATTTTTACAGTTACAGAATCACCTTCTAAAGTTTTTGTTGGTCCAGAACTTCGTTATTGCGGTTTTGCAGACAAGGAAAGTCTTTCTAAAGTTTTGTTTACAATAATTTATCGCGACCCTAAAACTCAGTTTGCGTACATAAAAAAATGCAAAGTTGCCGCTTACATTATGAACCGCGACTATTTTTTTGCTCCAGATGGAATGGAAGTTCTTTGGGTTGATACGCGAAAAAATTTTGAATTTACGTTAAATTACGTAAAAAAGCCACGAATAAAAGTTCTGCAAGAAAAATTTAATACTTCTGATTATGCGGAAAAAGGACTTAAAGCGCAAGGCGTGCGTATTGCTTCAAAAGAAGTTCAAAGCGTAGACGTTTTACAAAATTAAAAGATGAAAGTTTTAATTCGTAACGTAAAATCAGAATTTAGCGTAAAAGGTTCGCGCTTTGTTTCGGAACTTTTTTCGTGTTCTTCGCAATCAGACGCAAAAAATATCGTAAAAGCGCAAAAACAAAAATATTCAGATTCAACACATGTTGTTCACGCTTTTGTTCTTGGTTTTAATAAAGAAATTTTAGGAATGAGCGATGATGGCGAACCTTCTGGAACAGCGGGGCGACCTGCGTTAGATGTTCTAAAAGGTTTTGATTGTACAAATGTTTTGCTTACAATTACTCGCTGGTTTGGCGGAACTTTGCTTGGAACTGGCGGACTTGTAAAAGCGTACGGCGACGGAGCAAAACAAGTTCTTTTTACGGCAGAAAGCGAAGGCGCATTTGAAGAATATATTGAAAAAAAAGATTTTTCTTTTTACGTTGACTATTCGCTTTACAAAACAATTAAGCACTTTTTTGAATCTTTTAATATTTACGATTTAAGCGAACAGTTTGAACAAAACGTAAAACTTAGCGGAAAAATAAATGCTAGCGAATACGAAATCTTTAAACAAAAACTAAAAGATATTTCTAGCGGAAAAATTATTGTAAATTAAAAA
>CAZJOU010000301.1:0-2634 GCA_964547685.1 uncultured Treponema sp.
AGGCGTATACAAACAGGTACTCACCCTCAGAATCAAACACGTTCACAAATACACTCTCGCCAGGAACAAAGTAGTTTGTTGGCGTGATTGTAACTGTGTCGTTCTCGTAGACAGTCTTGCTCAAGGCTGTTGTGCTTTCAAGGATAGACTCGTTGTCCTCAACAAAGTCATCGTACTTGCTGCTAGCTGTGTTTTTTACAGTCGCAAGGACAAACTTGAAGTCCGTAGCAGGAACTGTGAACTGCAATACGATGTCGCTCTTGTAAGACTTCTGGAAGTCTATGCTTGACGTTGTCGCGCTGTCATCTTCTGTTGAATCAACAATATCTGTCTTTGCAACCTTTACAGTGACTGTGTCGCTGGATGCTGATGCAATGCTGTTGTCGGCAAGAGCCGCCTCTACATCCTCGCTAGAAGAAGGGAAATAGCTGTTTGCTGTAGAGAACAATGTGACTCCGCTTGCGCTCTTGATTACAAGCTTGATGCCGTAAGAAGAGACAGAAGAAGCACTAGAAGTAAGAGCTGAGTCTGTGATTGTCACTGTGTTTCCAGAGATTTCGGCAGTTCCTGTTACAGTCTCGTCGTCAGCGTCTGTAAACTCGTAAGAAGCTGTGTCTCCTGTAAGGTCTGAGCTGAATGTCAATGTAACATCTGCGCCTGGAATGATAGGGTCTGCCGCAGAGTATGTTGTTGTTCCAGAAATATCTGTCTTAGACTCAAGAAGGCTTGTGCCTGTGACTGTGAGAGCCGCATACACCTTGTAGTCTGTGCCGTCAAGAAGCTTCTCAATGTCGCTAGAATCAACTGTGTATGTTGTGCCGTCTACAGCTGTTACGCTGCCTCCGAGAACAAGAGAGTCTCCTACAGCCTTGAGCTCGTCAAGAGGAACATATACATCCGCGCCGTCAATGTAGCTTGTTGAAGTAGCGTTAGAACTGTTGTCTACATAAGCGATAAGCGCTGACTTGTAGATGCTCTTGTTGAATGTAACCTGCACATACTTGTCTGCTGTAATGTCCACGATAGCCGCGCGGCTCTTTGTGGCTGATGCCGGCAGAGAGTCAACAATTGCGATTGCGCTAGGCTCAAGCTCAAGTCCCGCATACTCAAAGTCCGCTGTGAACTGGTTGCTTGTGCTTACAGCGCTCTTTCCGTACTCGCGGAGGCTCTTGCTTCCGTCTACAGCCTCGATTCCTGTCAAAGTTACAGTGTATGTTCCGCTTGTCGCGAACACTCCGTCTTTTGCAGTGATTGTGACAATCTTCTTTGTGCTGTCAATTGAAGAAGTAAAGTCTGTTACAGCAGTGCTGCTGTCATTTACAATAGAAATGTTTGTGTTGTCCTCTGTGTCAAATGACCTCAATTCCTTGCTGAATGTGATTGTAAAGCTTTCCTGTGTAGAAGAGCTTGTGTCTGCAAGAGATACATCAATGATATTGTCAAAGTAGACAGTAAGGCCAGATGTGCTGTCGCTGTTGTCCTTCCAGTAGGCGAATGTGCTTGTTCCGTCCTGGGCAGTTCCTTCCACTGTGAATGCGACTGAGTTTCCGCTAGAAAGAGTCCAGTAGTTGTTTACAGGAGTAAGAGTGAGAACCTTGCTGTCTGTGTCAAATGCCTGTGTAAAGCTGTTAGAAGCTCCTGTAGCTGTTACAGAAACATTCTTGATAGCCTTAGAGAACTCAATAACAACCGGTGTGTTGAGCGCAACTCTTCCAGAGTCGCTGTCATAGCTTGTTGTCTGGAGACTTGCGTAGATTTTGTCGTTAAAGTAAGCCTTGAACTCATTGTTCACGAATGTTGTTACACCGTCTGTAGACTCGCCGCCGACAGTGATTGTAACATCATCTGTTGTTGTCCAGGCTTCGTCGTTTGGAGTGATTGTCGCAGTTTTCGCGTCATCAGAAAGCACAACTTTATACAAGCCGTCAGCAACATCCTTAAGAGCAGGAGCTGTGAGTGTGACCTTTGACATTGCCTTGCTGAATGTGAATGTGAGCGCGGCGGCAGGGTCAAGCAGGTTTGCCGCTGTAGAAGAAGCGACATTTGTTTCTGTTACGATAATCTTGTCGTTCTGAGCGTACAGAAGAATCACGTAGGCAGAAGTGTTAGATACATTTCCCTCAAGGTTCACGCTAGACAAAGACGCAGTAGAGCCGTCAAGGATAAGCTCTGCGCTGTCTGTTGAGTACCAGGCATCGTCTACAGCAAATCCTTCTACCTCAAGAGAAAGGTCTACTCCAGAAGGAAGATTTGTGAATGAGAATGTTCCGTCAGCCGCTGATGTCGCCTCATAAGCATATTTTCCACCGTCAGTAGTTATATAAACAGCCTTTACAGTAGGCTTTACGGTTATAGCTGTAGGCTCAGAAAGTGTAGCGGCGCTCTTTGCCTTTGTGTTTATCTTGACTGTTCCCTTAAGACTTGCGTCAAGAGGAATGAGTGTCGCAGACGCGAATGTAGAGTTCCAGTCCGCCTTGTAGTCAAGGTTCTCAAAGAAATCCTGGATTTCTGTGAGTGCGGTGGCAATCTCCTTCATCGTGGCGGCGTCAACAGTGCTCTCTGTTGTAGAGCTTGTTACAGCCGCGGCTCCGCCGCTTACGCTTGTAACTTCTGTGCTGGCGCTAGCCGCGTTCT
>CAZJOU010000302.1:0-2621 GCA_964547685.1 uncultured Treponema sp.
TGCCACTGTCGCGTTGTCAGCTTCGTATCTTTTTGTTTCTTGGATTTTATCAAAGCAATTTCCGATCCTGGATTTTCTAGTCGCGCTGCCAATTTTTATAAGAAGCGTTTATTTTGCGGTTTTAAATTTTTCAAAAACAACCGAACGATAGTTTTTTTTGACAATATTTTATTTCCTAATTTTTTCTTTCAAGCGCATTTCAAAAGTCTTTAGTTCATCATCAATTATAGAATCTATTTTTGAAAAAAGACTGTCATCTCCTAAGAATTCTCGTGGAGTATAAAAAAACGCCGCCGGAGAAACATTAAAAATCACACAAAGAGCGTCTAAAAGCTCAGCGGTAATAAATGATTTTCCATTCTCAATCCTGCTCAAATGCGTTGGCGTAATTCCAAGTTTTTCAGAGAGTTCTTCCTGTGTAATTTTATTTATTTTTCTAAAATGCTTTAGATTCTCTCCAAAAATATCCTTCACGTTCATAAAAAAATTCTACAAACAGACTAAAATCTAAAACACAGCATTAAATATCAAATTATTTAAGATACTTAAACTTAAATGTTAAAATTTGTTTGTATTTTTGATATTTGATGTTATAATATTCTTAAAAAATAACGTTTGATGTTATTTTTAGGATTTATAAATGGTTTTGATTTCAGCTTTTATCGGTTATCTATTGTCGCTGTTTATTTCTGAGTTGACTCCTAAATGTGCCGGCATATTCTTTGTGGGCATTTTATCTTTAAGTTCTAAAAAGACAGGCTTTGCTTGCCTGGCGTATATTCTGCTTCATCTTGTCTTTGATATGCAGCATATTTCCGATGCCTTTTTTATGGATATTGTTTTGTTTTTTAGCCTTTCATTCTGCTCATATTTTTATACTAAATTTTCAAAAACAAGAGCATGGATTTGGATCCTAGCGCCAATTGTTTATTGGTTTTTATCTAACTCTGCCATTTTCTTGATAAAATCAAACAAACCTAGCTTACACGCTTATCTAATCTTTCTTATTCAAGGATTAAATTTTGCCTTTCTTTCGATTTTTGTAACAGGAGTTTTGAGTTTAATCAATTTTTTTATGAGAAAAGGCGATATTTACGGAAAACTCGGCTCACATTTTGTTTACTAAAACTTCAAAAGAAAATTTAAAGGAGGCAACTAAAATGCAACTATCACTGGACGGACACAAAGTTTCAACTCTTTCTGACTGGGAAAAATTCTTCATCAAAAAAGATACTGAAGAACACTGGAAAGACAATCACAGCGCAAAGGAATTTGCAAATAAAGTTCTGAACGGCGAATTTGAAAAAGACGTATCAAAAATCAAGGAGCTTGCAGATATTCAATTTGTCTCTGGCGAAATTGAAAAAACAACAAGAATTGACTCATTCGGCGGAAACCAAAGAAACCATGACCTTGCTTGCACCGCACAATTAGGAGACGAAAAAATTGCAGTCTGTGTAGAAGCAAAAGCAGCAGAAGATTTTGATAAAATACTTGCAAAAAGCCTTGAAATTCCTTACGAGCCGACAAACAAGCCAAAAAGAATCAACAATCTGTGCAGAACTTTTTTCGGCAAAGACTATGATGACTCACTTTCTAACATTTATTATCAAATTCTTACAGGCTTGTACGGCACAATAAAATATGCGAAAGAAATCGGCGTTGAAAAATGTGTTTTTATTGTCTACCAGATAAACACAAAAGAAGCAAAATCAAAAAATTCCGCAAGACTTCATTTTGATCAGCTAAATGATTTTCTAAAAGCATCTGGAAATCCGCTGCTTGAAAAATCAAATTCGCTCCTTGAGCTTAAAAACTACGAAAACATAAAAACTAATATTGCATTTATTGAAGCGGAACAATAATAAAATTCTACCTATCAAAAACTTTTTTAGGAAAATTTATGAAATTTGTATTTAGTTTAGTGATTTTCTTTTCAATCTATTTTTGCTTTGGACAAAAGGCTGAAACCTATGAACGTCCTCAAAAAGCTGAATTATACAGTGCTAATATTCCGGCTTTCGTCCAGGTTAAAGGTTGCATAGTTCCCGATACAATCACAGATGAGCAATGGAACCTTATACAAAAAGCGGAGCCTTGCGGTGTTGAAAACTTTGATGAAATGTTTGGTCAAAAAGGACAGATGAGGTTTGTCCTAGTCCAATCGGATTTTCAAACTATTTCTTCATCTTCTATTCTATTGAAATCCGTCCCCTATCAACACTTCGAATATGAGCAAAATACAAATGGACAAAATTTATTAAATAAAAGAATGATTTTATTTGCTTATTATGGATTTAAAGACTTACCTGAATCTCTATTAATTTACTGTTTTATTGGTAAGTACGAAGCTCTTGGCGATTTTCCGAATTTTAAAGGGAAGTGCTATTATTGTTTCTTTTCTGATTAAGCAAACAAAAATCCCTGAAAGCCAAAACACCAGCTTTCAGGGAAATCTTTACATTTAACGCCATGCTGAATTTATTTCAGCATCTTTTAGTTCTTCACTTTCGTAAGCTCGACATCAAACGCGATGTACGCGCCGCTAGGAATAATTCCACTGATAAGTTAATATATTAAAATTCTTCCATATGATTCATAAGAAAACTCTCTAAGTCTTT
>CAZJOU010000303.1:0-2613 GCA_964547685.1 uncultured Treponema sp.
AAAATAAACAAAGAACGCACTAAGAATGGACTTAACTCTTTACCGTACAAAGCAACGGTTAAAGATGAATACGGAAAAGAACTTGTAACAATAAAAGAAACCCGTAGCTTAAAAGAAATTCGTGCAGAATATAAAAAAAAGCAGGAAAACTATTCTTTTGAAAACAAAGAAAAAAATCTTCTTTTGGCAATGAATGAAATCGGAAATTCTGAAAAAGACGAGAAAACCTTTAAAACAGAACTTAACCAGAAATTAAATTCTGTTGTTTTTGTAAGCAATGCAGAACTTTCACCTACACAGGAAAAGATTCTTGATTATTTCGGCGACATTGACGGAATGTTCAGCACAATTAATTTTAAGCAGGATATTTCTGAAAAGTGCATAAAAGATTTAATTGACTTGCCAAGTCCAAAAACCGGAAAACCGCCAAAATCTTTTGACCATCTTTTAAAAAATATTATGAGCATAAATAAAATTTTTAAAGAAAATCCACATAAAGAAGAATATATAGAAACTGCAAGAACTTATATAAATCTTCGTTATCAGAGAATCATTCCAGAGGAATATAAATCCTATTTTAAAAACAGAGGCGGGCTAGAACCTTTAATTTCCAAAATGCAAAGTCAGGAACTAAAAAAAGAAAAAATAAACAGCCTTGAATTTGAAGTTTCAGAAAAAAATTTCAAAAAAATATTTCAATCATTTTGCAATCTTGAGCAGTTTCAAAACAAACCGATAGAACTTGCAAAATATTTAACACAGAGAGTTCCCGCAGAAAACAAAAAGCAATTCTTTGGCTGGCTAACTTCGATTGGCTGCAATGACTCTGTTTCAACAATAAAGATTCTAACAAAATGGTCGAACGAAGCGGAACGCGAAAAAAACACAAGAAGTTCAGAAGAAAAAGGATTTGAAAGATAAGTAAAATGGCAGAAAACAGATTTGATTTATTAAAAGGAAAAACAGAAATCTCAGCGGAAGAAATCGGTGAAGTGATAGAATTCAAACATGAATATGCTGATATGAAATCTCTTCCGAAATATACAGATAAAAATTTCCGTGAAATGACTCTTGTTGAAAAGAAAAATTTGATTGAGCAACTTTTAAAAGATGATTATCTAAAATACAAAAACTGTTATGTTGCTCGCTCAAAACTTCTTTATGATACTTCGGAAACTTTAGCAAAAGAAATTTCTATCGTAGACAAACTTAATGAACTTGGATATGAAATTTATCTTCTTCCTTATGGATATGCACGCGACAGTATGAACTGTTATCAAAAATCGGCTGACTCCATTTCTTTTGGTAATTTTCTTGAATTCAAAACAGTTGTTTCCACAGGAAAATATGCTGGCCAAAGCGTTTACAGCGATGGAATAAAGCAAGCCGACAACCTTTTCATTTCGCTTCAAAATGAAACTTCAGAAGAAAAAGTCATTAACAATATTTACAAAGTTATAAATGAAAAGAAAAGGCTTAATAAGCAAAATAAAACAAGAACGGATTTTTCTGGTTTGGTTTTTCTTAATTTTGAAAAAGATAATAACAGAACCGTTTTATATCATTTTGACAAAGAAGGGAAAGGTTTAAGACTTGATAATCCAACTTTTAAAAATTTAAAAAAATGCCTGGAAGAAATAAAAGACTTCCAGGTTCAGGAGAACCCTATGACTGAACATAGCAGTTCCCCAATCAAAAATATATCACAAAACCAAAATTTGTCAAATCAGAAAACTAACAATTCACAGGAGAAAAGCATGAACAGAAACACAAAAAAACTTTCAGACAAAGACATTGAAAAAGCATGGGAGTCGCTTGAAAACGAGCCTTTCACAACAAATGATAACGGCGAGCAGGTACTCGACAGCGAGAACGGCTGGTTCGGTTTCAGCAAAGGAACTTCGCAGCAGGAAATCTGGCATTGGTTCGACACACACTATTCAAAAGGCGTTGCATATCTTGTGAACGAGTACGAGCCGGAAAAAACTCAAAATAGAAAAGAGGAACAAGCTATGGTAACCGAAGAAAAAACATTATCTTGGGACGAAATTCAGAATAACGCTGACGGAACGCACTGGAACGATGATGCGCTTTCAGTCAAGAACAGGGCGCAAGAGCAGGCTGTCGAGTTCGCGGATGAAATCGGAGCGGAGATAAACGCAGACGACGAGAACGACATCGAAAGTTTTGTGAAAGACTACGGAATCACGTTTCAGCAGGACGGGACAATGAGCGAGAACCGTTATGTTCTTATGTCCGGAAATCCGCAGTTTGGGCGGGATTATGGCGTTCAGGATATGCTTTCAAAATTCCTTGAGGAAGAAACCGAGAAAAACATTTCGGATAACAAGGGAAAAGAATTCGCCTCTAATTTCAGCAGAGAACGTTTTGCATCAGGCGACATGGGAACAATAATCAACTATGCGAACCATCTTGGCGACGGAAGCGCGCAGTGGATGCTCGGCGCAAGAGCAGGCAACGAGCGACAGCTTTACTACCGCGACCCGACGCAACTCGAAGAATGGAAAAAAGCAACAGTGCAGGAATTCTTTGATTTCACGGGAGACTTTTACGCGCACAATTATGACCCGCAAAACGAGCTTGACCAAGACA
>CAZJOU010000304.1:0-2611 GCA_964547685.1 uncultured Treponema sp.
CTGTGCTGCCTTCGGCGACCTTCGGTGCGCAAAAGCCGGTTTATGCTCCGCACAGATAATTTTTATTGATTTGCATTAAAACTCAACATTTGACATATTTGCGTTCTATTCAATGTTTTCCACGTTGCTAAAAATATGTGTTTACAGAAAATGTCCAATCATGGCGAAAATTGCCGTAATCCATATTAAACGAATAATTTGCTTTTATCGCCATATTTTGTGCTAAAAAAACGCACGAAGCGGCAGAAAGTTGGCAACGCAAATTTTCTAGTTCAAAAGGCGACTGCATTGCGCTTGCAGAAAATTTTGTTTTTAATGTTTTGTAGGTTGCAATAAAACCTGTTTCTCCTCCTAAAAAAAGTTCTGTGCCGTAATTGTATTTTGGCGAAAAATAACTGTCTGCGCCACCTAAAATGTAAAATTGTAACCAAGTAAATGGCTTAAAACTTGTTCCGTACAAAAATTTTAGTCGCCAAGCTAAGTCTGTGTTTTCTTCTTTGTTAGAGTTTTGTTCAAGGCCTGTAAGAAAGTGGCTAGCACCATTAAAAAAGAATGTGTCAGACGCAGGAAGCGAAAGAATTGAAATTAAAGTTGCGTTTTTTAAGTAAAATTCGTTCTTTTTTAAATTAAACCTAATTTCTGTATTTAAAAGCGAAATTTCAGAGTTTTCTGAATATCCAGTTGGCGTTTCTAATTGTTCGTGTGCGCAAAGCCTAAAGTTCATTCCGCAAAAATTACCACAAACGTCTTTTCCGCCTACAAGTTCAATTTTTTTTGAACCATGCGATTTTTCTGGACTTGTAGGAATTTTTTCGGGTTCAGCGTTAATTTTGCCAATTTTACTTCTGGCAGAAAGAATAGAAACAAAACTTTTTCGGTAGTCTTCAGAAGAAATTTTTTTGCTTTTTAAAAGCGAACTTAGATAATCTGACGCTATATTCCATATTGTTGCTTGTTTTTCGGACGAAGCATTTGTAAAAGGAAAATCTTTTACAGTTTTTTTTCCACGACAAACGGCTTTTACATATCTTTGTTCTTTTAATGTAAGATTTTGCTTTTCCATTTCTATTTTTGAATAGACAGACGGACGATATTTAGTTTCTTCTGTAAGTCCAAGTTTTGTGGCAAGTTTTACAACAGAAAGCGGTTCAACAATTCCAAAAATTTTTTCAGAAGCTTTTGTAGAAGGTCGCGCAGCTTCTAGCAAAAAAAGAAGATTATACGAACAGTTTTCGCTTGCAAAAAAATATTTTGAATATATTCCAGCTAAGTCAAAAAAATGCCGTAACATTTTGTCTTTTTCTGTATCCGAAAGATTTAGTTTGTATTCCCACATATCGCGCATATCTATATCGGAATATTGTTTTATTTTTTCGTAGTAAGTTTCAAATCCATAATAACCTTTAAATCCGCCAAAAAGTCCAAGAATTACGTAAAGCGGACCTGTTGCGCCATTTGTAACGGCACCGTAATTTATAGAATTTGCCGTAAGGCGTGGCTTATCTTTTGTTTCAACTAAAAGAAATGTGTGACCAAAAATTGAACTTGGCCTTTTTAAATAACTAGAAGGAAAAACAAGATACACATTTCCCGGATTTAATTTTTCTAGATTTTTTTGATACTTAATGTCGCCGTTGTATGGAAAATCATCTTCTGAAAGTTCTAGTTTTTCGCAAATCCATTTGTAGCGACCTGGAAAACGTTCTATTGCGTGTTTACTTTGCGAATTTACAGAAAGTTCTGGCGCAGGTTCAAAAAATGCTTTAATTGTTGCGCTTAGTTCTGCTTTTGGGTTAGTTTTTCCGTTTTTGCTTAAAAAGAATTTTGGGTCGTCAACAAGACTTTTGTTTAAATGGAATAATGCTGGTTTGTAATGTAGCAATGTTTTCCAATATGAATCTTTGTACAATTTTTGTTCTTCGGCTTTTTTTATTAAAACTTCTGCTTTCTTTGAATAAAAATCAAAATCGTAATTTTCGGAAAAAATTGGTAGGGTAGAGAAAAATAATATTGCGACGAATAAACAAAATGCGCTTTTAGCTTTAAAAAAACTAAAAACGCATTTTGCCTTTTTATAAGAAATTAACACGTTAGCCTACAAGAGAATAAATCTTGTTTGCAACTTCTTGTGCAGAAACTTCTGAAGAAGAAAAGATTTCGTCAAAGTTGTTTTTAAGTGCTGCCTTAAAAGCAACAGAATCAGAAACGTTCAACATAGAAGAAAGTGTGTCAATATATTCACCTTCGCCGTTTGCAATGTCTGCTGCAATAGCGTCCATGTTGTCTGTAATAAACTGATTTGTTTCTGCCATAGCAATTTCTGCTTTGTCGTATCCCCAAGTTCCAGATGAAATAGCAAATAACTGGTTGTACCAAAGTCCATTAAGGAATGCACCAAGCAAGTCCCAACCTTTGCCTTCTTTTTCATGAACAAGAAGATAACCAAGACCTGGTCCTACATTTCCAGCAAATGCAGAAGATGATACTGCAAGCATTCCTACTGCTGTTAAAGCAATAATTTTTTTCTTAAGCTTCATAATAGCCTCCAAAATAATTTGTATAAGATTACTTTGAAGTCTATTTTAAAAAACTAAAATTTTTCTTAAAAAAA
>CAZJOU010000305.1:0-2607 GCA_964547685.1 uncultured Treponema sp.
GAATCCTGAAACATAATATGCGTGTCCGCTTTCTAATGCATTTGCTTCAAAAAGTTTTGCATTTGAACTAGATTCGTCTGTTCCGTGTAAGACATAGCCTTTTGCAAGCGATTTCATTTTTTCATCAATCGCTTTTTGTTTTTCGGCTTTTGCTTTAGCATCTTTTGCTTCTCTGTCCGCTTTTGCTTCTTCCTTAGAACGAAGACCATCGATTTTTTCAATCAAAACTTTTATTTTTTCTTTTTCATACTCATTGTATTTATAAAGAAGGTTCAAATAAATCGTATATGGTTGAGTGTCTTCTAGAACTTTCTTTCCAATTAAGTCAGCTCGCTTGAAGTATTCATCAAATGCCTGATCGGTATCATCAAAGGGAAGACGTTTCAGAACGATTCCCTTTTCATGAACCGGCTCTTTATTAAATACATAAGATATATCGTGTTTATAAACATTTTTTAAGACAACGCCTTTTACTCCAGAATCGGCTTTTTGCTTGATAATATCTTCAAGATTGGAATCTTTAATCTGCTCTTCTGTTATTTCTTCGTAAACGACTTCCTCTTTTGGAGAAACTTCCTGAATGTAAAGATACAAATTATGTCTTTTTGCACCTACTTGAGCCTTTGATATTTTCATATTGCCAGCAATAGAAATAATAAATGTACCAGAAACACTAATTTTTGAATAATCTTCATATATTGTTACTTCAGATACGGGAACAAGCTTTTCTGCCAAAGGAATCTCTTTGGAAACATATTCATAATTTGCTTTTACTTTTGTTTTTATAAAAACATTTATATCTTTGTCTGTTTCGTTTATTATGAAAATTTTGTATTCAATTTTTTCCACATCGTCGCCATCTAAATAATAACCACTAATAACAAAATTATCATACCAATCTAGTTCAGATTTCATCGGTATAGTTTTTTCATAAGCCGGATATTTTACTTTTTTTTGCTTTTTTGCAAATGCATTTCCGGCACATAAAGCTAGAATTAAAGCTACTGCAATAATTGATTTTAGATTCTTTTTCATAAAAACCGCCTTGCATTTTTTTTCTAAGCGAAAACGAGCGTAGCGAGTTTTCGCTTAGAGCAGATTAGTCAATCTGCTCTAAGGGTATACCCTTAGAGCGATTCGCCTTCGGCGAAAAAAGTGAATGCGTTAGCGCTGATAGGGAAATGCCAAAACTTATTTCGATATAGACACTTCAAAAATATTGTGGTATTATTATCCCATAAAGAGGTGCAAGTATGCCACAAATAAGACCGATTCGTGATTTGAAAAACACAACCGCTATTTCTGCCTTATGCCACGAAACTGACGAGCCGATTTTCATCACAAAAAATGGCTATGGCGATATGGTTATAATGAGCATGGAAACTTACGAAAAATCTTCCTTTATAAACAATTTACATGATAAGATTTCTTTTGCCGAAGCGGACTTAAAAGCGGGCAGAGTTTCCGATGTGGACGATGCGATTTTCGACATAAGGAAAAAGCATGGCTTATAAAGTTCAAATTGCGGATTTTGCAAAAACGGAACTTTCTGAAATCGTCGGTTATATTTCTGAAACTCTATGTAATAAAAATGCTGCTGCAAGTTTGTTAGATGACTTTTCTGAGCAGAAAAGTTTTTTATATGAAAATCCATACACATTTCCTAAATGTCCAATAGAAAGTTTGCAGCAAAAAGGCTACAGACGATTTCTTTTTAAGAAGAATTACGTTGCCTTGTATTTAGTAGAAGAAGATAAAAAAATCGTAACTATAATGCACATATTCTACGCAAAACGAGATTATGAAAAACTTATGTAAAAGATAGTGCATTTTGCCTAAATTCTTAAAATTTACCACAACAAAACTTAATAAAAACTAGTGTTTTCTCCATCAAATCAAAGTATCTTATTCACGTATTCAGAAAGAAATGCAAGCGGTGGTTGAGGTTCTCGAAACCACCACTTAGGAGGACACAAATGTACAACTTTAATTTTTACATGCCGACAAAAGTTTTGTTCGGAGCGGGAAGGCTTAACGACCTTCACAAAGAAAACTTGCCTGGAAAAAAGGCATTGATTGTAACTTCAAACGGAAAATCAACCAAAAAGTACGGCTATCTTAGCCGCGTAGAAAGCGAACTTGACAAGGCTGGAGTTAGCCACGTTCTGTTCGACCAAATCCGCGCAAATCCAACTCGCCAAAATGTTATGGACGGAGCGGCTGCTGTTCGTGCCAATAACTGCGACTTTGTTGTTGCTCTTGGCGGCGGCTCTGTTATGGACGCAACAAAATGTATTGCACTTATGGCGGCAAACTCCGGCGACATCTGGGATTATTCTTTAAGCGAGAAGGGCGGAAAGAAAACGCCTGCGAACAATGCAATTCCAATCGTCTGCATTACAACTTCCGCCGGAACCGGGAGCGAAGTTGACATTGCGTCCGTAATTTCAGACGATGAGGCGAACGAAAAAACTGGAATCTTCTTTCTTTCTATGTTTCCGACGCTTTCTGTTGTGGACTCGGACTTGATGATGAGTGTTCCGCCAGCGTTTACCGCGTATCAAGGAATGGACGCATTTTTCCACGCAAGTGAAACTGTTGTGAACA
>CAZJOU010000306.1:0-2606 GCA_964547685.1 uncultured Treponema sp.
CGGGCTTGACCCGAGTATCTACTTTAGATTGCAGAAAAAACGGCTCGCAATGACGATATTTTGAAACAATAACGGTTTTATCTTTGTACAGTTCCGTCGTGAACTTTTTTTGCAATTTCTTCGCCGGCTAAAAGTCGCACCAATTCCATTGCAAACTGTTCGGCAGTTCCTGCACCGCGCGAAGTAATTACATTTCCGTCTGTTTGAAACGGTTTGTCTGTTCTGTGTTCGCTACCAGCAAGAACTTCCGAAACGTTTGCTTCGCCTTGGCAATATTGTTCAACGTTCTTTTCCATTTCTGGATAACAAGTCCATTTTTTGCCTTTTAGCACACCAGTTTTTGCCAAAACAACTGCAGGAGCCGCACAAATTGCAGAAACAAACTTTCCAGCAGCGTTACATTTTTTAATAAATTCTGTAACGTCTTTGTTTGCCGCAAGATTTGCAGAACCATTCATTCCGCCCGGACAAAAAATTAAATCTGGCAAATCGTTTGCAAAGTTTTCTTTAAATTCATCAAAATTATAATCTGCAATAATAGGAATTTTATGCGAACCCATAACAATATAAGGATCGTTCATTGTTTTAGAAGGAATAGCAACTGTAAAAACATCAACTTCGTGGCTTCTTCTTAAATAATCCACAGGAGTAAGTGCTTCTATTTCTTCAAATCCATCCGCCAAAAAAACAACCGCAGTTTTCATATTAAATCCTCTAAAAATGTATTGCAAGGCTCAGTTCTACTAAACAACTGAATCTTGAAAACGATGTCATTGCCGTGCTTGACACGGCAATCTATAAAAAGTAGATTATCGGGTCAAGCCCGATAATGACAGTTTTTCAGTTAGAATGTCAAACAGAGCCTATTGCAATTAATAACTATACTAGTTTATACTATAGATGATACCTATTAGTTAGGCGGCTATCTCCCAAACTCAAAACTAGTTTTTACTGGAATTAAATTTAGGGAGGCTTAAACGATGACAGTTTATGAAATTATTTCATTAGCAATAAACATTGCTATTCTGCTTATCGATATACTTAAGCTATTCCTCAAACATAAGAAGAATACTGAGTAAAATAAAAGCCGCCAAAAATTACTGAACCCCTTTTGACGGCTTTTTAACCAAAACTGTGGAGACAGCCAAAACTAATAGGTGTCACCTTTTTATACTTTTAATATAACTTACTTATTCTTATTTTGCAAGAATTCCTTTTAACTCTGGCAATTTTTCTAATTCTTTTGTTAGGGCAGCGACACGCGCTTTGTTTACGTAATCTTTAGATTGGAACGAATAAGTAAAATTAGTATGAACATCATAAGTTCCTTTCATTAAAGCGTAAGCATCTTCTGTAATAACAAGTTCCTCGTCTGTAGGAATTACAAAAATTTTAACTTTAGAATCATCTGCGCTAATCAAAGTTTCTGCGTTAGAAGTATTAGAAAGTTCATTTTTGCGCAAATCCATCTTAATTCCCATAACATCAAGATTTTCTGTAGCAAGTTCGCGAATCTTTGGCGAATGTTCACCAACACCAGCGGTAAACACAACAGCATCAACTTTTCCCAAAGCCGCAACGTACGCGCCAATAGTTTTCTTTATGCGATAACCTTCCATTTCTTGACCAAGTTTACAAAGCGCATCGCCTTCTTCTGCACCTTTTTGAACATCGCGTCTGTCTGTAAAACGTCCAGTAATTCCCAAAAGTCCAGATTTTTTGTTAAGCGCATTATCCATTTCGTCCGCGCTCATTCCAGTTTTTCGCATAATATAAAAAGGAAGTGCTGGGTCCAAATCTCCAGAGCGAGTTCCCATTACAAGTCCTGCAAGCGGAGTAAGTCCCATTGTTGTGTCGTAACAAACACCATTTTTAACCGCACAACAAGAAGCACCGTTTCCAATGTGGCAAATAATTAAGTTTGTATCTTTTGGTTCTTTTCCTAAAAGAGCTGCTGCGCGCTTTGCCGTATACAAAAACGAAGTTCCGTGAAATCCGTATTTTCTAGCCGCATATTTTGTGTACCATTCGCGCGGAATAGCGTACATAAACGAACTTTCTGGCATAGTTTGATGCCAAGCGGTGTCCATAACAGCCGCGTGCGGAACATTTGGCAAAACTTTTTGCGCTGCTTCAATTCCCATAATATTAGCTGGCATATGCAAAGGTCCTAAATCAATAACAGAGCGGAAAGTGTCCAAAACTTCTGGAGTTACCAAAACAGATTTTGTAAACTTATCGCCACCGTGCAAAACGCGATGACCAACCGCACCAATAACGCTCATATCAGAAATAACGCCAACTTCTTTGTCTGTAATTTCCTTTAAAATAAGTTCAATGGCTTCTTTGTGTGTAGGACACGGACTTTCAAATTCAATCTTTTTGCCATGTGCCTTATGTGTAATGCAAGATCCGCTATCGCCAATTCGTTCAACAACGCCACTTGCCATAACTTCTTTATTTTCCCAATCATAAACCTGATATTTTGCAGAAGAAGATCCGCAATTAAGTGTTAAAATAACCATCATTATCCTCGAAAAACGAAATTTCTTTTATTTTTTTATTGTAAAACTTTAACAAAAATTATAAAAGAGAAATTTTTATAA
>CAZJOU010000307.1:0-2573 GCA_964547685.1 uncultured Treponema sp.
GCGCAAACAAAGATAGCGAAAGTTTTGGTCTTACTGGCGTAACTTCTGTTGGACCAATTATGGCAGTTCTTGCTTATGGAATTTTCCTTTCCGCAACAGGAATGTTAAATTCAGAAAACGTTGCTTCTTCTGATGCAGCAAACGCAACAGGATTAGGAATTTTTTTACAAATTCTTCCACAAATTACAAAAGAAGCTGCTTTATCAATTCTTCCGCTTTTTATATTGTTTATATTTTTTCAACTATTTTTATTGCACCTTCCACCACGTCGCGTTGCAAAAATTATTGTTGGTCTTGTTTATAGTTTTGTTGGACTTACAATTTTTTTGGTTGGCGTAAACGGTGGTTTTATGGATGCAGGAAAGCAACTTGGCTTAATTTTAGGCAAAAAAGCAGCCGAACTTGGCGGATTTTGGAACGCACTTTTAATAATTACTGGCGTTATTCTTGGCGCAGTTGTTGTTTGTGCCGAACCCGCAGTTTGGGTTCTTACAGAACAAGTAGAAAATCTTTCTGGTGGAACAATAAAACGAAAATTAATGCTTACATTCTTAGCCGCAGGTTCTGCCGTTGCTATTGGACTTGCAATGTGGCGCGCTTTAGCTGGCTTTAGCATTATGAAAATTATTGTGCCAGGTTACGCGCTTGCACTTGTTCTTATGCTATTTTGTCCAAATCTTTTTACAGCAATCGCATTCGATTCTGGCGGAGTTGCGTCTGGACCAATAACTTCTACTTTTGTACTTTCTTTTACTTTGGGCGCATCACACGCAGCTGGTGGCTCTTCTGACGCATTTGGAGTTATTGCGCTTGTTGCAATGACACCATTAATTGCTATTCAACTTTTAGGAATTATGTTTGCGGCAAAAAAACGCAAAAATAAAATTGTTACAAAAGAAAACAATAGCGCACAAGATTTACAGGAGAAATAAATGGCTTTTGATATGATTATAGGAATTGTTCCTCAAAATTATGGAGAACTTTTAACTCACGCTGCTGTAGATGCCGGAGCGCAAGGTGGAACAATTTCGCGCGGAAAAGGAACTGCAGCAAGCAATTTTCTTCAAATTTTAGGAATTGCAGATTCAAACAAAGATATAGTTTATATTCTAGTTTCTTCAGAAAGTACTAGAACTATTTTAGATTCAATGATTAAGGCTTCTTCCGAAAAAAAGCAGCCTTTTGGAATTGTGTTTACTACAAAAGTTTCGCAATTTGTAAAATCAGGAAAAATTTCAGAAAAGGACGAAAATATGACAGAAACTACACATCAACTTATTACTATAATTGTAAATAAAGGTTTTGCAGAAGATGCAATGGCAGCAGCAAGAAAAGCGGGCGCAACTGGCGGAACAATTATTTCTGCACGCGGAACAGCACGACCAGGCGACGACACATTTTTTGGTGTTGAAATTGTTCCAGAAAAAGATATGCTTTTAATTCTTGCAGAAAATCATAAAGTAAACGAAATTATAGATGCAGTTAAAAATCTTTCTTGTCTGTCTAAACCAGGAAGCGGAATTGTTTTTGCAAATCCTGCGGAAAACTTTACTTTATTAGGAAAGAAAAAATAATGTCAGTAAAAGATACAGTTTTGGCTGTTCTTCAAAATGTAAATTCTGTAGATGGATTTATTTCTGGCGAAGAATTAGCAAAAAAATGTGGAGTAACTCGAACTTCTGTTTGGAAAGCAATTAATTCTCTTAGAAAACAAGGAGCAACTATAGAAGCGCAAACGAATCGCGGCTACAAACTAGTTTCTAACAATATTTATAATGCAGAATCTATTTTTCACTTTGTTTCGGATAAAAACGTAAAAATAAAGTTTTACAAAGAAATTGATTCAACAAATTCACAAGCGAAACGCGATTTAGCAGCAGAAAAACCTAGTTTGCTACATAAAACTGTATACATTGCCGAAAAGCAAACTGCAGGACGCGGACGAATGGGTCGGCCATTTTATTCACCAGATAAAACAGGAATTTATCTTTCTATTGTTTATTCAAATGGAAATATAACAAAACCGGCCGTAATAACTGCTTCTGCAGGAGTTGCAGTTTCGCGCGCATTAAAAAAAATTTACAATGCAGACGCAAAAATAAAGTGGGTTAACGACATTTTTATTAACAATAAAAAAGTTTGCGGAATTCTTACAGAAGGCGTTACAAATTTTGAATCTGGAATGATAGATGCCGCTGTAATTGGAATTGGAATTAACATTACAACAAACAAAGACGAACCAGACGACATAAAAAATATTGCCGGTTGCGTAATTTCTAATCAAAATGAAACAAAACAATCTGAACTTTGCGCAGAAGTAATAAACGAAGTTTTAAGAATTCTTGATGGCGGACAAAATTCTATAAAAGAAGCAATGAAAGAATATAAAGAGCGTTCTTTTTTAATTGGCAAAGAAGTAGAAATTTCGCCAGTAATCAATTCAGAAGAAAAAAATTATAAATGCATTGTTCAAGATATTACAGAAGATGCAAAACTTGTTGTAAAATTAAAAAACGGCGAAATAAAAGCATTAAATAGCGGAGAAATTTCCATACATTCAAAAAACGTGGTAT
>CAZJOU010000308.1:0-2549 GCA_964547685.1 uncultured Treponema sp.
TTTCCCAAAACTTATACATTTTCAAAATAACTGAATATAATTGCCAATTTTGCCGATAATCTATTTATGAAAAAACACACATTTTGTTTAATTGCAACTTTTTTGATTTTGACATCTTCTTTTGCAAAGCAGGTAAAACCTTTATATAAATTACCGCAACAAAAAAATTCAGAAGAAGTTTTGGCTAGCGAAACAGGCGAAACACGACTTTTTATTGTTGGCACAAGCAAAGGACTTTTTAAGGTTTCTAGCGGAAATTCTGCCCTTCCTTTATGGACAGACGGAACTGTAGAACAAATTTTACGAACACAAATTCCTGGTGAAAACGGAAAAATAATAGAAAATTGGTATTTTAGAACTAGCAAAGGAATTTTATTTAGCGCAGATTTGCAAAACTTTGAATATCGCAATTCTGGCTTGCCTTCTTCTACAATAAAAAATTATGACGGTCAAAATACAGAATTTGAAACTCGCATTCAAACTTTAAAAGATTTATGCGCAAATCCATTAAATCCGCAACAATTAGTTACAGCAACAAAAGATGCGGTTTATCTTTCGCGCGATGGCGGAAAAAACTGGAAAAGTTTAGGTTCTATGAGTGCGGCAACTCCAGGTGTAAAAGCGTGCGCAATCGGTTCAATGCCAATTACGCTAAGCGACGGTTCAGTTGGCACAGAACTTGTTGTTTTTATGAGCCACCCAATTTTTGGTCTTTCTTACATAAAACCAGATGCAGCGCGTCCAGCTTGGTTTGATGTTACAAAAGGTTTTGAAATGATGCCAAGTCTTACAAGTCCAGACGAAATTGCAGACATTCTTCCTGTTCTTGTAAACGATGAATACGGAACTTCTTATGTAGACATTTATTTAAGCCAAACGTTTATTCCGCGAATTTACAAATTTGACTGGCCAAACAGACAAGGCGAATTGATTTACAAAGGCGAAGAACCAGCCGAAACAATAGACGGTCTAACTGTAATAGATAACAAACTTGTTTACACAAAAAACGAAAATCTTGGCGCATTAAATTTAGACGATTTTACCGATGGTGGAATTCCAGAAAATCTTAGTGAATGGAAAAATAGTTTTGCGTGCGTTCCTGGAAATATAAATTCTGCTTGGATTCCTTACAACAGAACTGGTTTTAAAAAAGGAATTTTATTGAATGAACTTTGGCTTTTGTATCCGGGAACTGTAAATTCAACTTACGGTGAAAAAGCTTCTGGACAAAAAAGCGTTTACGTTTCTGCTTATCAATGTAGAATTCAATCTGGAATAGATAAATTTAAAAAGATTATAAAAGACAACAAATTAAACAGTCTTGTAATTGATATGAAAGATGATTATGGACTTTTACGTTACGACACAAAAGACCCGCTTGTAATTTCTAAAGGCAAAGTTACACAATATGCTGTAAATCTTGATCACTTTGTAGAAGAGTTCAAAAAAGAAAATGTATATTTAATTGCGCGCATTGTAGTTTTTAAAGATAGAAATCTTGCAAAGTACGGAAATTCAAAATATGCAGTTTGGAATTACAACACAAAATCTCCTTGGGTTGGAATAAAAGAATATGAAGATGTTGTAGATGAAGAGACTGGCGAAGTTACAGGAAAAAATCCTGTTTATTACGACGAAAACTGGGTAGATCCGTATTGTCCAGAAGTTTGGGAATACAACGTTGCCATTGCAAAGGAATTAATTGCTCGCGGTTTTGACGAAATTCAATTTGACTATATTCGCTTTCCTACAGATGGTTACAATTTGCGCCAAGCAAGTTATCGCTGGAAAAGCGAAGGAATGGACAAAGAAAGTGCGTTGGTTTCTTTCTTAAAATATGCGCGCGAAAATATTTCCGCTCCAATTGGAATTGACATTTATGGCGCAAACGGTTGGTACAGAAGCGGAACAAGAACTGGTCAAGATGTAGAAATGATGTCTGAATATGTTGATGTAATTGGTCCAATGTTTTATCCAAGTCATTTTGAAAATGCTTTTATGAACTTTGCACCAGTTGCAGACAGAACGTACAGAATTTATTATTACGGAACTTACAGAAACACAATTCTTTCGCGAAACCGCGTTGTTGTGCGACCTTGGGTTCAGGCATTCTATTTAAATGTAAGTTACGACAGGCAATATTATAACAAAGATTACGTTTTAAAAGAAATTTTTGGAGTTCGTGATTCTGTAGATCGCGGTTATATGTATTGGAATAACGCTGGAAATTACGAAATGCTTTCGCCAGATATTTCTAAAGATGATTTGTTTATTGGAACTTGCCCAGAATCAGATTCTAAATTTAAAAAACCGGCTTTGGGAACGCAAAAAGCACCAGAATTTAAAAATGAAGGACTTTCTAGAACAAATAGCATTTACAATCGCGACAAAAAACGGCAAACTTCTAATGAAGCAGGATTTACTCCGCTATTAAAAATGAACTTTTTTGAAAAAAAATAATTGTGGTAATTTATTAAAAATTATAGATTTTGAGAATTTTCGTGTCATTCCTGTGCTTGACACAGGAATCTACAGAAAAATTGTGTTGC
>CAZJOU010000309.1:0-2547 GCA_964547685.1 uncultured Treponema sp.
AACTAAAAGACCCAGCCGACTTTGTAAAAAGCTTGAACAGTTTGCTTAGTAAGTAGCACTACGAAGCAATCTTTCCTTTTATCAAAGCGAACCTTCTGTGATTTACAAAAATTGCAGAAGGTTTTATTTTTTTTCAAATTTATTTTGAAGTTCTTCAAGTTTACCTTCTAGCGCAATAAACTGTGGCGTTACAAGATTTTTTATCATTGTGTAAATTAAATTAACTTCTTTAGAGTTTATATCTTTTTCGCTAGAAAATAATTCACCACACGAAATATTAAATTCTTCGCAAATTTTGTCTATTAGCGAAGCAGAAGCAAATTGAGAAGCAGTTTCTATAAAAGAAAGATGTTTTTGCGAAATTTCTAGTTTTTCTGAAAGTTGTTTTTGCGTAAGACCTGCTTTTTTTCTGTATTTTTTTAAGTTTTCTGCAAATACTTGTGCAACCTTAGACTTTTTTGCTTCCATAACAAAAATTATGCAATCATTTTGTCTTTTTAGAACTCTTTGAAAAGTAATTTTTATTACCTTTAAGATAGATTTTTCTAAATCCTAGTGTTAAAATTATTGTATGAAAAAAATAAAATATTCCTTTTTAGTAATTTTTACTAGTTTTACATTACTTTTTAATTCTTGCTCAACTTTTGATTTTTTAGGTGAAAAATTTTCTTCAATTTTTAATTCAAATAAAGATGATTCGGAAAATGAAGATGAGTCAGAGTCTCATGGCACTTTGATAAGTTCTAACACGAAAATTCGAAATACAATCAATAATTCAAATTCTTCAAAAAATTCTGTTTCATATAAAATTCCACAAGATTATGCAAAAGCATATTCGTTCAGAACAGACGTTCCTGTTCAACTTGCAAAACAAATTCCGCAAAATACAAGAAAATTAAAAACTACAAATCCAAGCGAATATGTAAAAAAATGTTGTGAATTTATAAATGCAAATTCTACCGATGATTTTGAAAAAGTAAAAATCGCACACGACATTGTTGCATTAAACACAAAATATGATGCAAAAAATTTCTGGGCGGGAACAATTCCTAGTCAAGATTATGAAACCGTTTTAAAAACAGGTTATGCAGTTTGCGAAGGATATTCAAATCTTCTTAAAAAATTTTTAGACACACTTGGTTTTCAAAATTCAAAAGTTACAGGCTACGCTCGTGGTGTTGGAATTTCACTTCTAGATGAAAAATCAACTTCTTCAAATCATGCTTGGAATTTAGTAAAAATTCAAAATGAATATTATTTTATAGATAGCACTTGGGATTCTGGTTATATGAGTGGCAAAAGTTCTATTCAGCGTTATACAACTGATTGGCTTTTTATAAAACCTGAACATTTTATTTACAGTCATATTCCGCAAAATAAAAGTCAGCAATTATTAGAAATTCCAATTACAAGTGCAGAATTTTTAACACTTGCAGATTTTAGACCAAAATTTTTTGAAGCAACAGAAAATTTTGTAATTGAAAATGAACAAGATGAAAATTCTGCTATTCCGCTAAAAATGAATGATGTTTTAAGTTCTATTCAATTCAAATATAATCTTAAAAATAATTATGTTTTTGATTTTATTGTTACACAAACAGAAAAGAACGTTAGTATTAAAAATGCAGATTTTACACAAAGTGATGGCGAAACTACTTTTACAACAATTCAATTTCCGAGTGCTGGACTTTATCGAATTCAGCTTTTTTACAGAAAAAATACAGCAAAGCAAAGTTGGTCTTGTGCAGAATTTTTTGTAAATGCAAAAGAAGCAAGTTCAATTTTATATCCAACAGTTTATTCAAATTCTTTTGAAACAAAAATTGTAAGTCCAATTAAAAGTCCATTAAAGAAAGGCGAAACTTATCATTTTGAAATAAATTGTCCTAGCAAAAATTTTGTTGCAATTATTGGCAATGGAAAAATTACTCAAATGCAAAAAAATGAGAATGGCAATTTTTTAGTAGATTTTGAAATTCCAAAAAACTTTTCTAACATAAATATTGGAGCAGCAAATTCTGAGCGCGGAAGTTATCAAACAATAGCAACTTATAAGGTTAACTAAAATGAGTAAGTTTTTTAGATATTTTAAGGATTTTATTAAATTTTTGGGAAATGCTATAAAAAGTTTTTTCGTTAGCGTTTGGAATTGTATTAAAAACTTTTTCTTAAAAACAGATGCTAAGTTAACTAAATTTTTTAGTGATAATGCGGAAAAATCTCGTGCTAAAAAAGCAGAGCGAATTAGACGGAAAGAAGCGAAAAAAGCAGAAAAGGCTGCTCGCAAAGCAAAAGCAGCGGAATCAAAAGCGGAAAGTGCTAATGCTAGTTACTTTGCCAGTGCGGATAATACTCAAGAAGAGCCAAACGTAAAAAATTATTCAACTAATGTCAAAACTTTTCACAAATTTAAAATGCTATTCTTAAATACTTTTGACATTATTTTTGAAATTGTGTTTTTTTGCGGAATTATATTTTTATTAAATCCTAAGTTAATTACAAATAAATCTTATTTTGAAAATTGGAACTTTGAAAATATAGAAATGT
>CAZJOU010000310.1:0-2537 GCA_964547685.1 uncultured Treponema sp.
TTTATTCTGCAAGATTATCTTGAACAATAAGTTTTAGCGGCTTACATTCAGGATTTTTTGCATTTTCCGCTTCTTTTTGTACATCTTCGTTTGCAAGCGAAATGTTTACAAACCTGCAAAAAGCAACGGTTCTATCTGTTATGTTGTAAATATCATCTGCATTGCAGGCAACAACAACATCTTTGTCTTGCATAAAATTAATAAATTGGCTTTTAAACTTTTCTGTATCAAGCCTTGTGTTATACAAATAATAAATGCTTGTAAATTTATGAATTTTTGCAAGACGTTCGCATAACTTTATAAGGCTTGCAGAAAATTTGTCTCCAAGCGAAGTAGAAACAAGATTTTCGGCAAACGCAAACAAAATTCTTTGTTCATCTTGAATTCCTGTATTTTGCTGAAAAATCCGCTGAGTTTCAAAAACAATATTTTCCATAAAAGCACTTGTTTCGTCTGCTGTTTTTCCAACCAACGACAAGTTTTCTTCATTTTCAGTCTTGTCCGAAATTGGCTCTCCAAATTCAGATTCTTCTTGTGGAACGCCAGAAACAGATTCATCTAAAAGCGTTACATTTTCTGCTTCTTCGCCATCATTAGACTTTTCGTTTTCTAAAAGTTTATTTGCAGAAAGTTCTTCGTCTGTTGCAACTGGAATATCGCTAATAGAAAAATCATCATTTTCATCATTCATTATTTCTTTTAACTTTTCGTCAATTGATTTTTCAGATTCTTCTTCAGAAACTTCTTTTGGCACATTTACAGAAACAGTTGGTTCATTATTAAATTTTTCGTCTTCCGAAACTGTAGATTCCAATTTATCAGAAGCAATTTCTTCTTCCGATGCTTCTGGAATATCCATAATCGAAAAATCACCTTCGCCATACATTTTGTTTTGACCAAGAATTTCTTTAAGTTTTTCGTCCATGTCGTTTTTTTCTGTAGAAGTTTCAACGGCATTTGAATTTTCAGATTTTTCAATATTTTCAATTTTTTCTGTATCTTCGTTCATTTTTTCTTCCGGATTAAAAATATTTGTATCGTCAAAAGTTTCGCTATCGTTTTCATCAAACGAAATAATAGAATTTTCCATATCTGGTTCTTTAAAACCTGGCAAATTATTTTCGCTTCTGTTTTCTAATTTAATAATAGGAATTTCTGCGCCATCAACAATTTTATAAAGCGCGCAATTTTGTTCATCAGTTTTAAAATATTTATTTTCTTCGCTAATTCTTATGTGTTTTAATTTTGGGCAATTTACAAGCCAATCTTTTTCCAAAACTTCCAAATTAGCAGACAAAACTATTGTTTCCAAATTTATACAGTTCGAAATTGCATTTGAACAAATTTTTGTTACCGAAGCAGGAATTACCAGCGATTTTATTGCATAACAAGAATCAAAAACATTTTCTGGTAGCGTTTTAATTCCCGCTCTAAAAGGAATTTCTGGCAAAACTTCGCAACCAGCAAACATTCCTTCCGAAAAATCTTCTAATTCAAGCGGCATTTCTACTTCTTTTAAAGATTTACAACCGCAAAAAAGAAAAGGTGGCAATTTTTTTATAGTTGCCGGAAGTCTTACAGTTTCTAATTCTGTGCTGTTGCAAAAAAGATTCGCACCCAAATAAGTTACAGAATCTGGAATAGAAATTTTCTTTAAATTGCAACAAGAAAACGCTTCTTCTTCTACCGAAGTTACTCCATTTGGAACAATTCCATTAAATTCAGCAGAACTATCAAGCCCAACAACAGTTTTGTAATTATCTGAATAAACCAAACCGTTCTTTTTTAGAGTAATTTCTTCCATACTTTAATTTTATTCTAGGATTTACATATTTGCAAACAATTTAATTTAAAAGTAAAAGGGGGCGGAGCCCAAGTGAAAGTTGACATCGTGTCAACTTTCACTAACAAGAATACTTCGTATTCTTGCTTTGCTATTTGCCGACGTCCTGTCGGCAGAAATTTTATCGCAAAGTTAGTCCAATTCTAAACGCATCGGCTACAACATCGCCAAGTCGAATGTATTTGTGGTTTACGCCGTCGTAAGTGATCGGGTCAAGTTTTTTTACATCAATTTTTCCATCTGTTAAAATAGATTCATCGGCAGAAACATTTACAATTTCGCCAAGAAGTCTACAAGTAGGAACGTCGTAACTAATAACTTTACATTCCAAAACCATAGGAAGTTCGTCTACAACTGGCGCATTTACTTTTTGGCTTTTTGTAAAGTGAAATCCAGACTTTTTAATTTTGTCTGGCTCTTTATTAGCAGAAACAACGCCAACATAATCACAAGCGGCAACATATTTTGCTGTTGCCATACTAACTGTAAAATCGCTTCCCGCTTGAATATTTTTTACAGTTTTATGTTCTGGGCTAAGACAAATATTAATTTGCGTATCGTCTGCAATTCCACCCCAAGCAGCGTTCATTAAATCTGGATTGCCGTTTTCGTCGTAAGTAGCAATCATTAAAACTGGCATAGGATAAAGCATAGCCTTTGCACCAAAATCTTTTCGCATATTCG
Source organism: uncultured Treponema sp. (assembly GCA_964547685.1). GTDB lineage: Bacteria > Spirochaetota > Spirochaetia > Treponematales > Treponemataceae > Treponema_D. The sequence continues at coordinate 2,528 of CAZJOU010000310.1, forward strand.
CTCCTTCGTA
>CAZJOU010000311.1:0-2534 GCA_964547685.1 uncultured Treponema sp.
TGAAAGTCTTGAAAGGCTTGAAAGTCTTGAAAGTCTTGAAAGGCTTGAAAGGCTTCAAAGTCTTGAAAGGCTCCAAAATCTTGAAAGGCTCCAAAATCTTGAAAGGCTTCAAAGTCTTGAAATAAGTCAAAATGATTACAGAAACATTAAAATTAAAACTAACTCTGTAATTTATTGCGATATTCCTTATAAAAATACTTCAGGTTATGATTTTACAAACCGAAGTAAAAAAAATAATTTTGATTATAATGCTTTTTATGATTGGTGCAAAAATCAAAAAGAACTTGTAATTGTTTCAGAATATTCAATGCCTAGTGATTTTATTTGCGTAAACCAAAAAGAAAAAACGGTTTGTATGCAAGGCGGAAATCAAAAAGCGAATGAAAAATTATTTGTACCAAAACACCAAACTGAACTTTACAATTCTTTAATGCAAGAAAATAAAGTCTTATACAAAGATAGTGATTTCGTGCAAACTGAATTTGATTTTATAAGTGCTTAAAAAACGCCAAAATAACGCCTTTTAAGCCGTAAATGTAACTTTCAATCTTATTAAAAAGTCCGCTAAAAATGCCCTTTTTGTGCGTTTGGTGGCAATTTTAGACTGTATTAAAATTAAAATTCTCATCGTTTGTTTGGTTTTCTAGTGCATAATCAAAATATAAACCTTTTATTGATGCCCCTGTTAGAATTGCGTTTATTATATTTCCCTCTGAAATTTTATATTTTTGTGAAACGTATGTAAGTGAATAAATTTTACTTCCCCACTTACCAATTACTAAAACTTTTGTGCCTGTATTTTTATCTTTCATTATTTACCCACCCAAAAAAATATTTTACATAAAAATAGTTTCGTCTAATAAGTCTTTTACTTCTTTTTTGGTGTAGGTTTCTTTATTCAAACTGTTTGCAAAATAATTTATATTTTCCATTCGCTTTGAAAGATATCTGTTTGTTTGTTCTATTTGTTCTTTTGCTAAGTCTAAGATTTCACAATACTTGTCATATTTTTCATAAGTTGTTCGATAGCGTGAAATTCCGCTCCTCTGATATTCCATATCTGCGTCTATTGCTTTTTTTGCCCAACGCTCGCGTAAGTTTTCGATAGTTTTTAATTTTTCTTCGTCTAGTTCATTCATTTGTTTTGCTCCTCTGTTATAATTTCATAAAGTTTTATTACATCGTTTTTTGTTGGTTTTTGTTTTGTAAAAACGTCTAACGCACTAAAAACTAATCCTTTTTCAATGTCAAAACCTCTTACAAATCCAAAACCAGCAATAAAATGCAATCCATTGTGTATAAAATAAATTACATCGTTTTCGTCTGTGTGTTGTATTGGCTTTGTCATTATTTCAAAAAGTTCTTCGCTTTCATCTTCATCTAAGCAAAATATTTTTTTGAATACATTAAATTCATATGGGTTGCAATCTGTTGCTCCGTGCAACAGTTGGTTTATTCTCTTTTTTGAAAGTCCACTATCTTTTGACATTTTTTTTAAACTAATACGATTTGCTTTCATTTTGAATTTCAAAAATCTACTTAAAGTATTTTCATCTAGGTTTTTTATCATCTGAATTCCCCTTAAAATCGTCGTCTAAATCGTCGTCTAAATCGTCGTCTAAAGATGTTTTTATTTCTCCGCGATTTATTGCGTTTGCTGTAAAATATCCAGCACAAAATAATTTTTCTTCTGGACTTTCTACAAAACTTACGCGTGTATAAATCGTTTTTGGCAAAAGTCCATTTTTATATTTTTCAAACATCGTCATTTTTTAATCCTTAAAATTGCGTGTCTGTCCACGCTCAATTATTTGATTTTCCAAATATAGCCACCAGCAGTTTTTCGTTTCCCATTTACAACTCGACTAATATTTGAAATATCAATACCAGTCTTAATACTTGCTTCTGAAAGAGATTCATATTGGTTAAGGACAGTATTATCATAATCAATTTGTAATACATTTATTTTATTTATAGGTATTTGCCCCTTATGAACTATACTTCTTTTTTCTTTGTCATATTTTCGCGGTTTATACGGAAATTTCTTTCCAAACCTTGGATTTTTTTCACCAAGCAAACTGTTACTTATTTTTCTTTTTGTATATTCTGAATGAACTTTTCCCGAAAAACCTCCTTTTTCAATATTATAGCCATAGTTTAAGTCATCACTTTTATATTTCTTTATAAGTTCTTTTTCTTTTTCCCCAGCCTCGTCTTTAGAAATAAAATTAAACAAAACTTCGTGTTTTATATTTTCCCACCCATATGTTTTTATTGCTAAAGTAAAATATTCATTTTCCGTATAAGAACTTTTACGCCATCTATTTCTTATATTGCAAGTTGTTCCAATATAAATTTTCCCATTTGGGACAGTATGTTTATAAACAAAATACATAATTTATGCTCCTATAAAAAAAATGATAGTCTTTCCTATCAGCCATATTTTAGGAAATAAACCAATCGTCTTTCCGATTTGCCCTGACCTTTTACGCTATTTAGCGTGTTTTCTTAATATAATCTTTGTATTTTATACG
>CAZJOU010000312.1:0-2509 GCA_964547685.1 uncultured Treponema sp.
ATAAAACCTAATTACTTCTTAAATAGTTTAACTCAAAATCGCTTACTGGCATAGGTTTTGCAAAGTAAAATCCTTGATAGTAGTCAGTTCCCATTTCTTTTAAAAAGTCTACTTGTTCTTTTGTTTCTACGCCTTCTGTAATTACTGGCATATTAAGTCGTTTAGAAAGTTTTATTATTGAATGAAGAATTTGAAGTGAACGTTCCTGATTACTTGTTTGCTGTAAAAATGCCATATCAATTTTTAAAACATCAAACTGAATATCTTTTAGCATATTCAACGAAGAATATCCGCTACCAAAATCGTCCATTTCTATTACAAAACCAAAATCGCGCAATTTTTGAATAAGCACAAGTTGTTGTTCAAGATTTAATAAAACCGCAGATTCTGTAATTTCTAGTTTTAAATTTTTTGGTTCAATGTCGTACTTTTTTACAAGTTCCGTAAAAGTTCTATAAATATCAACGTAAACAAAATCTTTTGGCGAAATATTTACAGAAATGTACATATCGTTAATTCCTTGCTCTTTCCAATTTTGCAATTTTTTTGCCGCTTCGTTCCAAATAAATTGGTCTAGCGAAGAAATTAAACCTTTGCTTTCAAATAAAGGAACAAATTCTCCTGGACTTAAAAGCCCTTCTTTTGGATGTTCCCAACGAATAAGTGCTTCTGCGCCATAAACATTTCCGTCTGTTTTAACTTGTGGTTGTAAAAACATTTTAAATTGTCCGCTTGCAAGTGCTTGTGGAAATTCGCCAATAAGTTGTTGTTCGCGCAAAATAGATTTTCGTATTTTAGAATTGTAGTACGCAACTTCTTTTTGAAAATTTCCTTTTATTGTTGCAATTGCCATAAATGCTCTGTCGCACATAACAGAAATTGGTAAGTCAATGTCTTCTATTTCGTAAACTCCAACGTGAAACGTTATTGGATAGTGCAAATCTGTAGAAAGATGCGCTACTTTTTCTGGATATTTTACGAACTTTTCTTCTTTGTATGCGGATTTTTTCATAAAAATTGCATATCGGTCGCTTTCTAGGCGCGCAGAAACTTCTTCTTTTGTATAAGATTTTATTGCTTCTGCCGTTCTAATAAGAAAATCGTCGCCAGTTTCGCGACCAAACAAATCGTTAATAAGTTTAAAATTGTCTATATCTATGCAAACCATAAGATAAGTTTCTTCTGGCTCTGCAACAAAAACAGAACGTACTTTTTCAAAAAATCCTTCGCGATTATATAATCCTGTAAGTTTGTCGTGAATTGCAAGATAGCGTTCGTGCTTTAGTTTTTCCATTTCTTCTGTTTTGTCGTGAACAACTATAAATGCGCCAAGAAAATTATTTTTTTCATCTTTTAAAGAGCGAATAGAAATATTAAAAGTGTAAGTATTTTCGTTTTTTTGAACTTCTTCGTCAAAATTGCGGTCTGGCATTGTTCTTAGTTTTTTATAAGATGAACCTTCTAACAACGCATTTAAAGGACCTTTTGGATTAAGTCCACTTTCTGTGTATTTTTTTTCAAAATTTTCCATTGCAAGATTCTTAAAAACAAGATCGCCGTTTATATCAAAAAGAATAACGGCATCGTTCATTTTAGAAACCATTTCTTGCAGTTGAATATGAATTAATTTGCGCGGAGTTAGATAAACTGCATAAACACAAACTAAAATTACAGAAATTGCGGTAAACACAACAGAAAAATCGATTGGAGTTCCTGTGTAAACGTAAATAGAATCGCCAAAAATATTTATAAAAACAGCAACTAAAATGCTTGAATAAACAAATCTGTACATTTTTGGCGTTATTATAATTCGTGCAAAAAGAACAACAAGAATAAGACAAACAACTAAGTAACTAAAATAAAGATGAATTTCGTAAGGCAACTTCATTATTATTCTGTAAATTTCTGTAGAAGAAGAGCCTAAAAACGCTGGAACAGGAACTTTTTTTAGCAAAAATGCGTGACCAAAAAATATGTTTAAAAACATATTCAACATATCAACAATTTCTATTCCAATAAGAATTTTGTCAAAAACAGAAAAATGGACGTTATAATTTGTGTATTTTCTAGAAAAAGCATAAATTGAAAAAAGCAGAACATCTATTCCAATAAAAAATATTGTATAAAAAAGCGAAGCTACAAATTCATTTTTTGTGTTAATAATAAAAATATGCGCTATTAAAATAACAAATGCGCTTGCAAGTAACCATCGCAAAGAAAAAACGTATCTTTTATTATTAACTTTTTTTGTTGTTGCTAAAACTGCAAAAATAGACGCTGCGCAACAAACAAATAAAATTGTAAACAGAGTTATCAAACTGGCTCCTTAGGAATATAATATTATGTTATATACTAAAAAAAATCAAACCTTTTACAAATTATGCAAAAATGTTAAGATTTTTAAGAATTACGCTATGCTTTGCAACAAAATAGATTGAATGTCGAGTTTTATTTCAAATTAATAAAAATTGTCTGTGCGGAGCAGAAACCGGCTTTTGCGAACACTTGC
>CAZJOU010000313.1:0-2509 GCA_964547685.1 uncultured Treponema sp.
ATTTGAAAACAATATAAAATCAGTACCTTTGTACGCGGTGTTCTGTATTAAAAACTAAAAAAAAAACTTCGAACCCAACATAAAGTTCGAAGTTTTTGCAAGTTCACAATCTAAAAAAAGCAAAAAATTACGCTTGCAAAGCAGTTACCGCAACAGTGTCAATAATTTCGTCTACATTGCAACCGCGCGAAAGGTCGTTCAAAGGCTTTGCAAAACCTTGACAAACTGGACCAATAGCTTTCCAGCCGCCCATTCTTGCGCAAATTTTGTAACCAATGTTTCCTGCGTTTATATTCGGGAAAATAAAAGTATTTGCGTGTCCTGCAACTTTGCTTTCTGGAGCCTTTAGCGCAGCAACTTCTGGGGCAACCGCTGCGTCAAACTGAAATTCGCCATCAATAGCAAATTCTGGAGCTGCCGCCTTTGCAAGTTCCGTTGCTTTTTGAACTTTAGAAACAGTATCGTAAAATTTTGCATCATTTCCAGAACCTTTTGTAGAAAACGAAAGAAGCGCAACTTTTGGTTCAATTCCAGCAATAGTTTTAGCCGTTTTTGCAGAAGCAACCGCAATATCTGCAAGTTGTTCCGCAGTTGGTTCAATATTTACAGCACAGTCGCCAAAAACCGCAACGCCGTCTGGAATATATTTATTTCCTGTTGGCGGAGCAACCATAATAAAGCAAGAAGAAACAGTTGTAATTCCAGGCGCAGTTTTAATAACTTGCAAACCAGGACGCAAAGTATTTGCAGTAGAATGGCAAGCACCAGAAACAAAACCATCTGCATCGCCAGCCTTTAAAATTAACGCACCATACATTGTGTAATCTTTTAAGGCAGCCGCTTTTGCCGCCGCAACATCTGCATATTCAGGCGCGCCAGTTTTTTTATTAATTTTTCCTTCACGAGCCTTAAACAAAATTTCTGCATATTTATCTGCATTCGGGTCATTTTTAGGGTCAACAATTTTTACGCCGTCCATATCAAACCCAAATTTTTCAATTTCAGACTTAGAACCAAGAAGAATAATTTTAGCAATTCCAAGTTTTACAATAGAAGAAGCCGCTTCTACAACGCGCTTATCTTCACCTTCACAAAGAACAATAGTTTTTCCAGCCGCTTTAGCCTTATCACGTAAATTCTTAACAAAATCCATATTTTTCCTCGTGCCTTAAAGATAGCACCACAAAAAACAAAGGTCAATTTGGATAATTCATAATTCACAATTTATAATTAATAATTTATATTTTTTTGGGCGCAAATGCTTTTTGTAACGGGCTTTTCGGAGTTCCGCTTTCGCTTCATTGCTTCGCAACGCGCCACGGCGCGCCCCTACAATCCCGCGCAGGTTGTATTTGCAGAATACTAAAATATTTTTTGTAAAAATTACAATTTGTATCATAGTTTTACAGTTCTGTTATGGCGCGGGGCTACAAGTAGTCCCGCGCAAGTTGTATTTGCAGAAAAATTTGTTATATTCGCATTTTATTTTGTAATTTAGAAAATAATTTTTACTTTCAATTGACAAATCACTGGGGGGGGGTAAATTAAAAAAAGGAGTTTTTATGAAAATTTTTGGCATTGTTCTTATTATTCTTTGTTGCATTTCTGGAATATTTACAAACGGAATAGGAATTTTACTTGCAGCAATTGCTTGGATTCCAGCGCATGTTGCACAAAATAAAGGAAAAGATTTTTGGACTTGGTACGTATATGCTATTTTCTTATGGATTGTAGCAATGATACATTCTGTAATGCTAAAAACAGACAGATATACAGTAGAATCAATAAAAATGAAAAACGATAACTTAAAACGTTGTCCTTATTGTAGTGAATTAATAAAGCAAGAAGCAACAATTTGCCCAAACTGCAGAAAAGAATTAACAGTTTACACGTCAGAAAATAAAAATCAAAATACAACTTATAGCCAAGAAAACACTTGGAAATGCTTAAAATGTGGTTGTAATACAAATACATTAAATTCACATTATTGCAAAGTATGTAATGCGCCTAGATTTTCTATGGAAACAATTTCTGCTGAACAAAAAAATATAGTTATAGAATACATAAACAAACAATTAAGTTTTAACACGTTTGCAGAAGTAATATCTTTACAAAATTCATATTTTAATACAAGTTCACTAGAATTTATGAAATTTATTGTTCCAAATGCAATAGATTTTAAAGTTTTAGATGAATACAAAACAAAATTAAAAGAAATTTTGCAAACAAAAGCTAAAAACGAACTTTCAGAAAACACAACAAAAAATGAAAATCAAAACAAAAAAATAGAACAAGATAATTTATCGAACGAATTAAAAAAGTTAAAAAATTTATTCGAAAATCAACTTATTACAGAAGATGAATACAAGACAAAAAAAGCAAAATTGCTAAATATTTAGAACACTATAAAAAAAACAGCGTAGCGAAGCGACGAAGCAGTTGAGCCGTAGGGCAGGCGCCCTTCTATAAAAATCGAAAAAGAAATTACGTCCTGCTATTTATTTTCAAT
>CAZJOU010000314.1:0-2504 GCA_964547685.1 uncultured Treponema sp.
TGAGAGCCTTGATAGATTTTAGCAATGTCGTCGTATAAATCTTTGCAGAAGTTTTCACAATGTCCTGTTTCTGTTTCATAAGCCGGAATATCCTGTTTCTCTTCGTTCTTTCCGCCGTGTAGAAGTCCGTTCTTGAATCTGACTGTCTGCCCGAAAGATTCATAAATTCCGTTGCATGGCTTTTTGGTTTCATCATTGAAAATTGTAACTCCAAGATATTTTAAATTTTCAGAGCGCGACAAAGACTTGTCGTTTGTCTGTATTTCAAACATATTTTTCTCCTATCATTTAATTAGCACCATTTGGCGTTGATTTCTTTCTGGCTGTATTGACAAATTCTAGTTCTAATTTGCCAGTTTCTTTATTTAACTTGAGTTTTGCCTTGTATGTTTTTCCTGCTTTTGACTTGAATGTTTTTGTTGCGGTTGTTTTTCCAGAAAGAATCTGTAAAGCATCTTTAGGAAAAATTGAAGCATTACAAAATTTTAATGGAATTTTTATTCTACATTTTTCCTTATTAGAACAATAATAACCCCATTTTCCTTGAATTATTTTTCCAATTTTGCATATAGGACAAGAAATGAGAATATTTTCATATTTTTCTATTTTATTTTCAGATGAAAAAATTGCTTTTAAATATGTTTCGATATGATGTTCAAATTCTATAGGAGATTTATCAAGCTCTTCTTCCCATTTTGTAGTTTCTGCTACATCTATTATTTGTTTTAGAAGTTGATTTTGATTTAAGATATTTAGTAGGTAAATTCCTTTATTAGTTGCAATCAATGATTTTTTTTCTTTTATAATATATTCTCTATCAAAAAGAGTTTTAATCAGCCCTGCTCTTGTTGCTTCAGTTCCAAGTCCTATAAGTTTTTTATTTTCTTCAGATTCTGCTTTAGGATTTTTCATAAAAGCTAATAATGACGCTTCTGTAAATTGCTTTTTAGGTTGCGTCATTTTTTTTAATATTTCTGAAGATTCTAAGAAATTTTTTTCTTCATTAAAATTCTTTACAAGATTTCCTTCTTTTTGTTCTTCATTAATAGATGCTTTCCAACCGATTTGGATTGGAGTTTTTATTAAACTTTTAAATATAATATTTTCGTGTATAAATAAAATTTCTTTTTCTAAATAAACATAATCTTCCATAAGATTTTGAAAAAATCTTTTAGTTACAAGATTATATATTTTCTTTTCATCATCAGAAGCAACGGTTGGACATTTTGCTAAAGGTATTAAAGCGTGGTGTGCCTCTAGTTTAGCAGAATTAAATATATTTTTGTTTGATATGTTTATTTTTTCTTCTTTACATAAATTTGAATACTTATAATCATTTTTTAGTTTATTATAAATTTCCCTGTAAAGTTCGACGTTTTCATCGCCCATAACATTACTTGGTGTTCGTGGATATGAAAGACATTTGTATGTTTCATACAACTTTTGACAAATAGTTAATGTTTTTGTTGGAGAAAAATCAAATAATTCTGCAGCAACTTTTGATAAGTCTGTTAATGAAAATAATTTTGGAGGTCTTACTACTCTATTAGTTTTTTTTACTTGAGTTTTAAAATGAAATCCTTTTTGTAAAAATTTTTGAATTTTTATAAGAGATTCCTTGTTCTTAAAACTTGTTTCTTTCTGATTATTTAATAGATATGCAAAAATAAAATTATTTCCATCAGAAATTTTTGCTTTTAATTCAAAATATGGTTCTGAAATGAAATTTTTTATTTCAAGATTTCTTTTGTAGATTATATTTAAAAGCGCAGATTGTATTCGTCCCACTGAAAAAATTGCTTTATTGTTTAAATTTACAAGTGTTGAAATATTCATTCCAATAAGCCAATCTGCATGTTGCCTTGAAAATCCTTTTTGTCCCAAAAAATTATATTCACTTAAAGGTTTTATTTTTTTTAAACCTTCTAATACAACATTTTCTGTAAGTGCTTCTGAAACCCAAAAACGCCAGATGTTAGAAAAATCAGTTATGCCAGACATGGCTAAAAGTTCTCTTGCTATAACTTCTCCTTCTCTATCTGCATCTGTTGCAACAATAATTTTGTTATTTTTGTTTTGTTTTATAAATTGAACTTCTAATTTTAACTGAGTTAAGGTTTTTGGATTTGGAATATATTTATATATTTTTGGAATAATTGGTAATTGAGATACATTCTCTATTCTATTTGTACTTAGATAAGATTCTGGTTTTGATAAAGAATACATGTGTCCAATTCCATATACTATTGTGAAATTTTCATTTTTATAATAAGAATTATTTTTAATGCAATGTAATGCAGTTGAAAAAGATTGAGCTACAGAATTTTTTTCACAAATTATAAGTGTCATATATTTATATTATTTGACATATTATAAAAAATCAAGTAATTAAAAAAATCCTCGAAATGCCGACTAAGGCTTTTCGAGGATGCTGCTGTTAACAAGTTAAATTGTGTCCAAAAGAACCCAATTTGAAAATTAAGATTCTAGTTCTTACAGAAAAA
>CAZJOU010000315.1:0-2503 GCA_964547685.1 uncultured Treponema sp.
CGTTATCTTCGCGACAAATATCCGGAAACGTTCTTTTTAATTCCAGGTTACGGCGCGCAAGGCGGAGCGGCAAGAATTGCGGCAACTTTGCTAGACAAAGCGGGCGGAACAGTTAATTCCAGCCGAGGAATTCTTTGTGCTTGGAAAAAAGACGACGCACTTAGCGAAAAACGCGACGCAGGAACGCTTTCGCTTAGCGACATTGTTGAATCTGCTGCAAAAAATGCGTTGTTTTGCAAAAACGATTTGCTTAGCGCAAAAGCAAGTTTGTAGCGTGGTGATTAGCCTTTGGCGTACTTATGAAACTAAACGAAAAAAAGTTAAAATTTACATTTTCGCTATTTTTTAGCGCGTTTGCTACGTTTTCGCTTTTTGCAGAAAAAGTCGTTCTTCCAATTAATGCAGAAGAAACCGGCTACGATGAACCTGTTAATTTTTCTTTTGAATGGAACGAAAATTGGTTTGGTCAAAAATCGCCAACAGTTTATAATCATCAAATGGCGCGAATTGCGGCCGCACTTTCCGAAGTTTCGTACGTAAACGAAAAAGTTGACCCAGAATTAAATCAACTTAAAAATGTTTATAAAAAACTTGGTTTTTCCGAAAAAAATATGGAATTTCATTATAACTTGGACTATAAAGCGTCTGGGGTAGGAAAAGATCAAGCGGCGTTTAGTTTTGCAAGCAAAGAAATTAATAGCGCAAAAGGCAAAAGAACGTTAGTAATTCTTACAATTCGTGGAACGCCAGGTTCTGCGCCAGAATGGATTTCTAACGTAAATGTTGCAGATTCAACGCACAATTCAGAATTAATTCACGAAGGATTTTTTCACACACAAACTATAATTCAAAAAGCGTTAATTTATTATCTTTTAAAAAAGAAGATTGATCCAGATTCAACTTATTTTTTAATTACTGGACACAGTCGTGGTGCTGCGCTTGCAAATTTAATTGGAGCAAATCTTGCAGATCAAGGTTATTTTGATACAGAAAATATTTATGTTTACACTTTTGCGTCTCCAAATGTTTCGCAAGAAGAAAAAGTAAAAGATTCAAAATATAATTTTATTTGGAATATTGTAAATCCAGAAGATATTGTTCCAATTGTTCCGCTAAATCGACACGACAAAAAACGTGAATGGAATTTTGGAAAATTTGGTCAAACAAAAGTTTTTGCAAGTTATTGGAACACAAACAAAGAACTTTACGAAAATTATTATATTCCGCAAATAAATTCGTATTTTTCTAAGTTAATGCGGCGCGACTATTATCCTTTTAAAACGGGAACTTATATTCCTTCTATTGTTACAAGACTTCTTTCTGATTTGTATCCAACTGTAAAAGATTTTTACGATGCACCAATTAGTTTACGTGAACAAGCAGAAAAGATTTTTTATAAAATTTATCCAGAAGAAACGGAAGATGAATCTAAAGATAATGCGGAAAATGAAACTGAAAGCGAAAATGATTTAGCAGAAAAGAAAACTAAAAAAAATCGCAGCGTTTTTACTGCAATGGGAAAATCTATTAACAAAAAAACTGGCGGATTTTTAGATTATTCAGAATATGCTTTTTTTGATATGCATTGTGCTTCTAATTATTTAAGTTGGCTTTTGGCTTTAGATGAAGATAAAATTTATTCTGATGAAAAAAGTAGTCGCATTTTAATAAAAGGTGCGTATGAATGTGCACTTTTTGATTCGCACGGAAACGTTGTTTTGCGCATTGTAGATGGAATTCCAAAATTAAATAGCATAAAAATTCCAGTTGTTGCCGTTCCGTTCGTTTATGGAACTGTTATTGGATTTCCTTCTAGTCAAAGTTATTCTGTTGTTGTTTACAAAGATAGTCTTTTGCCAACGCCAATTCCGCTAAAAATAGAACATTACGATTCACAAGGTTATTGCACAGAAATTTGTCCTAAAAAATATATTTATCCGCACAAAGGAATTGCATATTCTTTTATTGTTGGCGAAGAAACTTTAGATGAAACGGAAATTTCGGCAGAAAAGAACAAATCGAAAATTGCGAAAATTCTTATAAAAGAAGCAAAATTAAAGCAACAAGATGTTTTTAGAGTTCAACCAGAAGTTTCTTTTGATACAGACGGATTTTTTGAAGGCGGAATTCGTGTTGGTAGCAGAGCAATTCACGGAGCAGTGCTTTCTGGGCAATCTTTAAGCGATTTAGGAAAATCTTTAAATGTAAGTTTTGGACTTGGACACGAAGAAACATTAATAAGTCGTGTTTTAGTAGATTTTTCTGCGTACGGAAAATTTTTGTGGGCGTTTTCTGATATTAAAAATGGCGACAATAGATTTAATTTTGTTCCAGAAGGACGAATTTCTTTAGAGTTTAAGCCATTTAGAAGAACGTCTGCATTTATTGCTACAGTTTTAGATTGCCACATAATTGGTTTTAATGATTCCGCATTTTACGAAGAAATTCGCGACAACAATTTTGTTTCAGTTCCATTTTCTGACAAGTTTGATATTCATCCGTC
>CAZJOU010000316.1:0-2493 GCA_964547685.1 uncultured Treponema sp.
ATTACAGGAAGCTTGAATGGGACGTGAAGCAGTCCGGTGTGGACAGAAGTAAATACCTGCGTGAGCTGGTGCGAGGTGCAGGTGGGATTGATAAGGAATTTCCGACAGACAGGGCAAGGCTTATCCGTCAGATATCAGGAATAGCGACGAATATCAATCAGATTGCACATTATGCCAACAGTCAGGGCAGCATTTATTTCAGCGAAATGGATAAGCTGTCGGTATTACTGCAGGAGATAAAGGTGCTGTTAGGGGAGGTGCTTGAGGTATGGCGATTACGAAAATCCTCAACATAAATGCAGCAAATACAGGGAATCCGGCAGCACATTTAGAGCATGCAATCAACTATATTCAGAATCCCGATAAAACAAATGAAAAGGTTCTGGTGGGCAGTATTAACTGCCTGGCGGACACCGCAATTATGCAGATGTTGGATACGAAGCAGATGTTTGAAAAATCGGGGAAAAGACAGGGTTATCACATCGTGATTTCATTTCCAAAGGGCGAGGCAATACCGGAGCAGGCAATGGAAGTGACACGAAGATTTGCTGAGACACATTTGGGAGAATATGAGGTTGTGTATGCGGTTCATACGGATAAAGAGCATTGCCATGGTCATATCGTGTGGAATAGTGTCAGCCTTATAACCGGGCATAAATATAATTCACCAAAAGGCAACTGGAAGCGTGTGCTACAGCCTCTGACTAATAAACTGTGTGAAGAGATCGGTTTATCCGTTATGCCTGCTGAATATGCGAAGAATCCGAAAAATCTTTCAAGAAAAGAGTGGGAGTTGGAGCAGAAATTAAAGGAAATGATTCTTGAAGATGCCTTATTCTGTATGCGGTACGCAGGAAGTGAGGGACATTTTAAGTTTCTTATGAGGCGGCTTGGCTATGAATTTGAACCAGGAAAGTATATATCCGTAAAGGTGCCGGGCAGAAAATGGTATCATTCCTTGCCTGAGATGGATGACAGATTTGATGAAGGAACTTTCAAATATTATCTTGATACCGGAGTGGGCAGAGCGAAATTTTATGTGGAAAATCCCGAATATATCAAAAGGAATAACCTGTCACCTTACCAGAGAAGATTTTATGCGAAAATCTATCGTCTGCGGATGGTGGAACAGAAGCGTTTTCAGGTTGGTTCGGCATATTATGCTAAGGAATTGCAGAGATTTCACCAGCTGCAGGAGGAATATCTTTTTATTGTGAAAAATGATATTAAAACGATAGAGGACTTGCTTCGCTATAAGGTCAAAAAGGAAATGCGGCAGGACAATATTCAGGAAAGGCAGAAAGAACTGTACCGGAAGAACTCGGTGAAAAAGCGGGCTTGTAATACTGTGGAAGATATCCGAGAGTATCAGATATGGCATATGGATGTGCAGTCGGAGCTTGATTCACTGAAGCAGGAAAAACGGGAAATTAAGAAAAATCTGAAACTTGTGGATGAGTGCTTAAAGGAGAATCTGTATACAGCGAGCTTTGAGATTGCAGAGATGGAAGAACGGATAAGCAATACAGTGGAAATGCCGGAGTATTCTTATGAAAAGAACGAAAGAGTGTGGGATGATAGCGGTAAAGAGGATGTATCGTATAATTCGTTGGAAGAATTGTATGAGGAAAAGTTATATGAAAAAAATCTGTATGATATGGAAGTAAAGGCAGACAGTACAGATATTTATGGAGATACAGGCAGAGAAGTTAATTCCATTTTATCCGTAGCAAATGGTGATATTAATGAGACTGTAGAAGCAATGCAAGAAGATATTTATGGGAAACTGGTATCAGATGCTGTTATGACAGAGCTAGTGGTTGATGTGAGTGAAAAGGAAGCAGAGCCGATGAGGGTGGCAATGGAAGAAGCTGTTACAGATAAGGCGGTGATGGGAAATATAGTAACGGGAGACGCTGTGACAGACAACAATATCACACAAAATAAACTGACTTATGAGATGTACTGCCAGATGACACCAGAAGAAAAAGCAAAAGCTGTTGGATTTACTGCTGTGTGTAGCTTTGATACAGTAGTGAATGTGGTACAGGCAATGTTTTATGAGAGGGAACATGAAGCAGGTATTGATGAGATCATGGCAGAGGCAAAGATTCTATACGAGGGAATGGAGAAATATGTAACCGGGTTGCATGTGTCTGAAATCTTAAAGAAATTGGCTGATATGGAAGTGGTATACAACCATCTTACGGATAAAGAGAAAGCAGAGTTGTTTAATTTTCAGGTGGAGAACAGCGATTATAATCTGAAACTGTATTTCGCAGTGATGAATGCTGTTGGGATAACGAAGTCTGTGGATGAAATGTATGAGGATTATCAGGGGATTTATGATAAGACTGTGGAAATGCAGATGGAGAAGGAGACTGACAGGGAGAATGAGGAAAGGGGCAGAGGACGATAGTCCGATGCTCCTGCTTCATATGTATATGCTGAAATTTTACATTTAAGTGACTAAGACTTCCCATACCTAAAATG
>CAZJOU010000317.1:0-2481 GCA_964547685.1 uncultured Treponema sp.
GTCCAGTTATAAAATCGCCGTAAATGCCAAATCCGATTTTCTTAAAATTGTAACCGCCAGTAAATCCAAGCGCATATTTTGTTTTTTGCTTTTTAAATTCGTCTTCGTCGCTACGAGTTACGCGTGATTCTGGCAAATAGTCAGATGAAGAAAAGTTGTAATAAAAACCTGCATTAAGAACAAAGTTTTTTACTGCCGTAAGACCTAAAAATGCACCAAATTTTCTGTTGTCGTCTAAAATATTGTGCGCGGTAAAACCTAAGTCGAACGCGTTTTCAAGTCCTCCGTTCAAACCAAAATCAAGTGAATATTCAAAATCAGAAGAAGTTGGATAAAGTGCGCTTCCGGCTGCAAGTTTTAAGTAGCCCTGCTCTTCACTTCCAAAATAATAATTGCTTGTAATGCCACCGCTAAAACCGTTGTAATAAACGCCAGCGTCGTCCGAACCGCAATATTGGTCGTCATCATATACACCAGTTAAAAGTCGTCCATATTTTGTTGTATCGTCTGCGGCTGCAAGATAGCCCGAAGGAATTGCAAATTGCTTATAATAATTAGTTCCTGCGACAATTCCAAATGGATTTACTGGCGTAAAATACACAAATCCAGATGGAGCGAACACAAAATTTGGAATTTCGTCTTCGTTTGCGGTTGTTGTGTCGCCCGAAATATTGTGATAAAGAAGTTCCAGCCGAACGCGCGAAGTTATAATGTTGCTTTCCCAGTCTAGTTGAAAACGGTCGCCAAGCGCAAACGTGTCTGCCGTTACGGTTTCGTCGTTAACGTCGGTTTCTTTCGAATGTGAATACAAATCGTAGTCGCCAAGAGAATCAAAGTCGCCACCAAACGTGTTTTTTATTGTAAGTTTGTTTGATTTTGCAAAACTTGCCACCGCACATAGCGAAAAAAGAACGAATATAAACGAAAGTTTAGTGTGTTTCATAATATTTCCTCGTATTTAACCCTTATTTTATTTTGAACTTGCTGTATAAGAACTTAAGGAAACAGTTGTGTTCCCCTTTGTTCCACCTTCGTACAATTTACCGTCAAAGTAAGAAGTTCCGCCAGATGTAGAAGCACCAGATGTAACCGTTGGTGTGGAAGCACCAGAAACTACCATTCCGCTTCCATAACCGCTTGTTGTGTTTGGCGTTGTGAAAACGTAAGTTGTGCTTCCAACGGTTACACCGTAAGTAGTGTTTGCCGACCAACTAGCCTGGTAACAATTTTGAGAAAGAGATGCACCACTTTCAAGAGGTCCGAGTGTTATAATCGTGCCACCTGTAATGTAAAGACATTTTTGCTCTTCTGTATTTGCATCCAAAGCAACTTCTGGTTCTGATGTACAAACTGCAAATACAACTCCACCTTGAATATACATATTTCCGTTTGCATCAAGACCATCGTTTGCATTTGAATAACCACAAACATAACCGTCAGAAATTGTCATATCGCCAGAAGAATTTATTGCGTCATCGCCTGTGCTGTAACCGTAAACTTCGCCACCAGAAATTGTAATTGCACCAGCAACACGCATACCCTTTGCTTTTGGTTCAGAAGCAGAACTAGATGATGTAGTTGTAGATGCACTTCGAGAATTTCCGCCAGGTCCTTTCATATCGCCGCTACTACCACCGCCAAAGCCACTCTTATCGGCACCTTCATTATCATCTGATGAACTGTTTGTTGCGCCAGTTGCTTCTACGTCTACAGTTCCGTCTGTTTGTGTATATATGCCATCAACTTTTATTCCTTTTGCATAATCTCCGCTACTTGTACCAGTTACTGTACCGCCGCTTACAACCATATCGCCGTTTGCTTTAATACATGCAGGAGCAACATAGTCGCTATCAGAAGAATCATACACCGCACTTGCAGATGTTGTTATTGTTAAAGTTCCGTCAGAAATTGTAATGTCGCCATCAGAATTTACGCCAGTCCAAGGAGCAGTAATTGTTGTTGTTCCTCCAGAAATTGTAACTGTTCCGCCGTCTATTCCTTGTGGAGCCAAAGAAACTGTTTCTGTGGTACTTACACCGTCTGCATCGTAATAAGTTGCTGAAGTATCTGTAATTTTTGTTGTAGGGCTTGTGATTTTTATTGTATTTGTTCCGCCAGAAACATTTACAACAGGAGCAGTAATTCCTTTTCCGTAAGTAATATTAAAGTTTAGAGTACCGCCAGTAACGTTTACATAACTACTTGTGTAAGTATCATCATCTGTGTTAATTCCGTGTGCTTTATGGTTTGCAGAAGAAGAAACTTCACCAGTTCCAGTGAATGTTACAGAACCGTCGTTTACATTAACACCTTGTTCACCGTACAATCCTGCTTTTCCAGTTGAAATGAGTGTGAAAGTACCACCATCTACTGTAAGAACACCTTTTGTTGCAATACAGTTTTTATAACCTTGAGTTACTTTAAGTGAACCGCTTCCGCTAATTGTCATATCACCCTTACTGAATAATGTGCCTTTGGAAT
>CAZJOU010000318.1:0-2478 GCA_964547685.1 uncultured Treponema sp.
GAAAAAATTTTTGGTGAAGCCTATTGACTAAAACATAGGATTGCGAAGGCTTTAGCCTGAAGCAATCTTAGAATAGTTTGCAAGCATAGCAGAGATTGCTTCGCTTTGCTCGCAATGACGGACGCTTTTTTCGCAATGACGGTGGTTTCGATAAACTCAACCACCACAAGAAGATTTAATTCATGACTTTCTTAATCATAATATCTACATCGCACTTTTTTTGAACGCCGGGAACTCGTTTTGGCGAGTAGTGTTGCCAGAAATCAAAATGATATGGAGTTTGCGGAGCGTTTGAATATTCTGCGTACCACATTTTGAAGTTGGAAAGTTGTTGTAAATCAAAGCGCATTGTTTGCCAAGTTAGGTTTGCATAAATCATTGGTTCGTAGCCGGCTTGTTTTATTTTGTTGCAAAACACAAGTGCGTTTTTTGTAAATTGTTCGCCCGAAACATTGTCGGTTCTTGCTGCTTCCCAGCCAATATTTTCTGGGTCAAATACAACTGGCAATGTAATTTTATAATCTTTTATTAAATCTAAAATAAAGTCCGCTTCTTCTAGTGCTTCTTGTTCATTTATTGCTTGCGAAAAAACGTAAACGCCAACGTCAAATCCTGCGTTAAGCGCGCCTTTAATGTTTTTCTTAAAATTTTCGTCTTCGTGTAAAATTCCGCTTTCGTAACCGCGCCAAGCCGCACGCAAAATTACAAAATCAAATCCATTCTTTTTTACTTTTTGCCAATTAACTTTTTTGTCGTGACGCGAAATATCAATTCCTTGTCGAACTGTAAAGTTTTCGTCATCGTAAAACATTTTTGCTTTTTCGCGGCGGAAAAGTTCAGAATTGTATTCGTTCGTTTTTATGTTTGGATTAATTTTGCAAACTTGAACGTCGCCAAAATAGTCAACAAACGCAATCTCGTCAGCCGCACATTCAGGAAGAATTGGCTGCGTAGTTTTGCAAGAAGTTAATAAAAGTGAAAGGGTTAGAAAAAGTGTGAAAATCATTTATTTATTACCGAAAAAATAATTTCTGTGTTTTCCATTTTTTTTAGTTGAAGTTTTGCAAGGCGCATTTCTGGCGATTCTACAAGCCAAATATTTGCGGCTTCCCAAACTGCAAACCAACCAACAATACAAACAACGGTTGCAACAACGCTTTCTGTAACAGATTCTAAAAATAGCCAAAGCGCAATAAAAATAATTCCCAAAATAAAAAGCCAAACCTCTTTTATAAGACTTCGTTTTTTCTTTTTTGCAAGAATTACAAGTTCGTTTTCTGTGTACGATTTTATATTTTTGCGAACGCGCTCTTCGTTTATAGGAACGTCGCTAAAAATATGAATAATTGTTTTATCTAGTGGCGAAGTTTTTTCTGTATATTTTCGCTGAAAATAAGAAGTTATATCTTCGGAAAGAAGTTCCATATCTGGATCTAGCGAAGAATACAAATCTGATTCATCGTGAATTTTAAGTTTAATTTCGTTCATTTTTATTATAGAAATTTATTATAGAAAAGATTTCTTTATAAAATAACATTTAAAAATCGTTAGAATCAAGGTTCATAATATAATCTTTTTGAACGCTTAAAACGCACGGTTCACTTTCGAGTTTTTTAATAAGTTTGTTTAATTCTGAATTGCTTAAAAATCTTTCTGAAGAAAGTGCGCACGACGAAAAGTTTTTGTAAATGTAAAGAACTTGTAGATTGTATTTTTTACAGAGCGTTTGGATTTCTTCTTCGCTTGTTCCGTTTTTTACGTAAACAATTATTGTATTGTGCGAAAAGTTGTTTGCTTTGGAAATTTCGGTATTTTGCATTAATTGATTTTTTGTCGTTTTGCACGAAATAATGCTTACTAATAGAAGAAAAGTTATAGAAAATAGCAATGATTTGCATACTGATTTTTTCATAGATTCTTTGCCACTTTATCCAAAATCTCTTCGTCTGCGGGCAGCCATTTTACAGATTTTAAGTCGATTGCAGAAAGCCACTTTGCGTTTTCGTGTTCCAAAAGCGTAAGTTTTCCGGAAACGACACCGCACAAAAAACATTCCATCGTCAAGTGAAACGTCGGATAGTCGTATTCAACTGTGCCAAGTTTTTCGTCGACGCTGATTTCGGTTGCTAGTTCCTCGCGGATTTCGCGTTTTAATGCATCTTCCTCTGTTTCGCCTTGCTCGATTTTTCCGCCGGGAAATTCCCACCAGTCTTTGAATTCGCCGTAGCCTCGCTGAGTTGCGAAAACTTGGTTTGTGGATTCCGAATCAAGTTCGGAATGACGAATTTTACGCACAATAACTGCTGCGACAACGTGGATTTGTTTCATTTTTATGCCTCTGTGTCATTCCCGTGCTCGACACGGGAATCTTTTTTGTAAATTATGATTGTCGGATCAAGTCCGACAATGACAAAATGTTATGCCTCCAGATAATTGTAAAGATTCTGCGGAACAGGCGTTTTCATGTCAAACTGAATG
>CAZJOU010000319.1:0-2473 GCA_964547685.1 uncultured Treponema sp.
AAAGAACAAGCCCGCGGGACATATAGTTCTTGTCGTAAAGAGTGATGAAATTTAATGTTGTGTTCATTTTTAGTTTAATGTAAAAGGATTTTCCCATTCAATGTAATTTGCATAAGCATAAGAAATAACCTCGCCAGTCTTTGTTTCCTTATAGCCACGTTCATTATGTGAATAGTCGGCAATTTGCTTTGAACCGAACAAAGCAAATTTTTTGTTCACTGTGCAAAGCAGTGAAACTTCTTCCGAAGTAAGAGATGATTCTATCTGCCTTTTTCCAGTTTTCAGAAGATGTTTTTCATAGCCATTGGCAAACTGCTTAAATTCCGAGCAGATAATTCCTCGCTTTTCCAAAATTCCATATAACAACGCATATTGGTCTGGAACAGGTCCGTAAGGAAGATGGACGTAGCGTGCTCCTGTTAGCGAAACGCCGTTCCGCTGAAAAAAAATCATGTCGCTATAACTAAGAAGTTTATTTAGTTTTACAACAAGAAGTTCTGTGTTATTTTGTATAAAAAACATAACACAGGAAGCAAATTTGTCAAAATCAAATTCTTTATAGCCATTTTCAAGAGTAAGTTCAGAAGGAAAAAGTTTAGAAACATATCCATAGTCTAAGTCATCAGAATACTCCGATGAAAGCAAGGCAAGCCGTGCATTAAGTTTCTCTATCTGTTTTTCTTCCAAGCCGACTTCATTTTGCTTTATAAATTGCTGCATATTATGAGGCTCTTTTAAGAAAAGAAGCAAACTGTTATGAGCTTTGCTTTGAACAGCCCCAGATTCATATCGGCGGATTGTCTTGTCACCCCAGTCAAGCAGCTTTGCAAAAGAACGCTGGCTTAATCCGTACTGTTCGCGAATTGCAATAATTTCTTTTGCAGTAAGAAGCTTGTGCTTCTTTCGGTATTCATTCTGAGCAAAAAGAAGATTTTTTGAATCAAGTTCTTCATTGAATAAAATAGAACAACATTTTTTGCAAACAGCAACAGTTGCCATAATTTCAATCTGTTCACCATAAACAGGATATGATTCTTCAATGTTTTTTACATCATATTCCACCATTTCATTGCAATGGTCGCAAAAACATTTCATAAAGCACCTCCTAATTATGAAAACTAAGGCATTTTAAAATCTGCGTTCCGTCATTGGCTACATCAATCTTTAGCTTGATATAGAATTCTGCATTTCCAACAAGTCTGCTAAAAATCCAAACTTCGCCAGAATATGAATAATCAAGTTCAGGACCACTTTTATAATTCCGCATTTCAAGCGAAAGTAGTTCATTTTTAACATCTTGAACCGACAAGCCCATATTCGAGAGTGAATCAAGATTTTTTTTTCTGGGGATAAAAGTCCAGCAGCCTGAAGAAACAAGTTCTTTTACTTTGGCAATGTACTGCAAGACAAGTTTTCCCGGCAAATTACTCTCCTCTTTTTAGAATAATATATATTAGAATTGTGAAAGTGTCAAATTTTTTGCGGTCAATTTACCGCATTTTTTTTATAAACTATATTCAAAAAATTAACTATTTTTCGCTAACTTTTTCCATCTACGCCAACTTTTTTATTTGCTCGATAGAATATGGAATATAATTTCTAACAGAAAAATTATTTTTTATATCTTCTGCAATGCTTTCATAATATGGGAATATCTTTGCACATTTTTTCAGAGATTTTAAAACTTTATCGAGTTCTTTTATTGTTTTTACATTTTTGCCGATTGCTCTATAAGAATTAACCACTATGTTATTTAAATATCGCTGAAAATCGTTTTCCCAATGATATTCTGATTTTGTTAAGAAATTAAAAAGTTTTTCAATCAATGGCAAGTGCTTTATGTCTTCAGTGCAAATTACAGAAGTAAAAAATAAAGTTGAAACAGTTGGCTCTGCTTTAGAACTAATTAAATAATTTATGTAGAATTTAAAAATTTCCTCTGCACGTCTGTTCAAACAAATGTAGTATTCTGCAAGTATTTTTTTTAACGTTATATCTGAACTTTCTCGGAATTTTTTTCTTATAACTTTTAAGATAAATTCAGTTTCGTCTTTATCTGAAAATTTATTATCAAAAACAAGAAAATACGCATAATTGTGCTTTAGAACATTATGCTGTTCATCTAATTTAATACAATCACATAATTCTTTTTCAGAAAATGCAGTTATCTTAAAAGCAAAATAATAAGCACATTCTATAACTGAAATTGTTTTGTTTTCATTTAAATTTTTACGTATAAAATCTGTAATTTTTTCTTTAATTTGGTTACTTTGTACAACAGACAAGAAATCTTTATATTCATTCAAATATCCATAAATAGCAAGAATTTTATCTTCTGTTAAAACCACATCATTAAGGTTCGTCAAAATAAAATTACGTATATCATTTTTATCTATATATTTTTCCAAATAATCAAGAGAATAATATGAATAATCAAATTGCCAAGTGCCTATAAGAACACTTGAAAAACCTG
>CAZJOU010000320.1:0-2468 GCA_964547685.1 uncultured Treponema sp.
CTCATAAATCAATAGTAAAAGTTAGGAAATTGGGAAACCAAGACCGCCAAGCCCTTATATTCCTTGCTGTCACATAGGTTTCCCACTAGCGTTTCCCATTAGCATTTGGGAAAATTTACTGCTCACGGACGAAAGTTTTCTGCACCCCGTACAGGGAAAACTTCGTCTTTCCCGAAGCATTCTGGTCATACTTTTTCCAGCCGCCGATTTTGTTTAAGATGCCTTCTATCTCATAGGAATCCGACTTTTTGATGTTTGGACGGTCTTTGCCAAAGCACTCCACCCATATCTCCATAACACATACACGGGTACGCATGACGGTTCCTGTGACACCCTGTGCCTCAAACTCTCCGCCGCCGAGGAATGCCCTTCTCTGATACACATCCATATCCGCCCAGTTATCCGGAAGCAGACGGTCTAGATACTCTGCGATAATGCCTTCACGGTCATCGGACTCCATTGCATCCTGCTGCATCTTATAGGCTTCTTCTGCCTCTGCTCCACGAAGCACCAGATCCTCGCCTTCGTTATAAAGCTGTACCGCTTCTGCCCAGATCTGATCCACGCAGTCCATATCCCACGGATGATATTTTCCCGTTCCCGGAACATGGACCGGCCAGAATCTCCGGTTGCCCGTAACATCACGCAAAAATCCACCTTCTGAGTTGGTGCTTCCCACGATGATACATTTTCTCGGATGTGACTCCACATTGACACCGTATGCCTGACGGAACTTATCATTCTGTCTGGATACAAAGGATTTCACAACCTCCACCTCCGTCTTCCGGATACCGCTCATCTCACTGATTTCCAGAATCCATGAGTTGATGAGTTTCTCGGAAGCGGTCTTGTCCTTCATATCTGAAATGGAAAGCGAATCGGAAAACCACTCCTTACCAAGCCTTGCAAAAAAGGTGGATTTACCGACACCCTGCGGACCGTTTAATACAAGAATGGAATCAAACTTTGTTCCCGGCTTATAAATACGGGCTACCGCAGCCACCAGTGTCTTACGGATGACTGCCCTTACATATGATGTATCATCCGCACCGAAGTAATCGATGAGAAGCGTATCCACTCGCTTCACTCCGTCCCACTCCAAGGATTCGAGGTAATTCTTTAACGGATGGAACGGTCGCTCCGATGATGCAATGGCAAGAATGCCGTCCTTAAATTTGGTCGGTGACCATATACCGTATTTTGAACCGAAATACATCTTTGCATTGGCAAAATCCGTATCATTCCAGCCTTCCTTTATCTGCTTCCACGGTACGGGACCGATGATGTCCAGTGTTTCCGTAAATTCGTTGTAGACCACATTTTGGAAATTCTCATCGTGTTTGATGATAAGTCCCACGTTGCGGATATTGTCGATGATGTCTCCCCTTCTATTGACCTCAAGCATACTCTGCCAGTCCGAAAACTCCTCCACTGCCGTCTTCTGCTTTTCTTCCATCAGTGTCTTTTTCGCTTCCGCATCCTGCATGACGAAATCCTGCATTGCAGTAAAGGACGGCATCTTTCCGGGAGCAGTTCCCTCTTTCGCCTTGTCATCAAGTTCTCCAAACTTATGAAGCCTTACCGCATCAAAAGCAGACATCAGCTTCCCGCAGCATGGATCTGTTGCATGGTGGCTGTACATAAACACATCATCATAAACCACCACACCCGCAGCAGAGTCAGCAGGAATATAATCATATCTTCCGGGGATTGCTGCCGAAGGCTTATATACATCTCCGAGGAATTTTTCGATTGCCTGTGTAATGGTATATGTCCGGTTGAACGCTCCGATCAGTCCGTCCTTTGCAAGCGGATCTGCCTGTTTTTTTATGTTTTTCTGTACGATACCCGTCTGCCTGTTGCTTACCGGCCATAAAGATACATCCCTCCAGTCCTTATAGCGTGCAAGCACCTCATCGGGATTTACAACGCTTCCTTCAATCTCCTGAAACACATACTCCCCGTCACTTGAGGTACTCGGCCAGTACATCATTCTTGACGGCTCATAGGTGGAATCATCAAACAGCTCTATGCCAATATCCGATGCAATCATTCTGCTGACCGCACCGTATTCGTCAGGAGTGATGTCCCTTGTCAGAAAAATGATAAGCCTTAATCTTGGTTTTTCCGGTGTATGCTTATGTGTCGAATAAACCACCATTTTCATATCAAAGAACATGGAAAGCTCATCGATAATGTTCTCCGTGCCATAATCCATATCGAGTGTTATTGCAGACCTTGAGATAACACACTCTTTCTTCCTTCGTCCGCCTCTTAGTTTTCCAAGCACAAAACCGCCCACATCCTTGATGTTATCCTGCTGTCCCTTCGGCAGTTTTTTATACTGCTCCACGGTTTCTGCAGTGCGGGTTGTCTGGGACAGCCTTTTTGCAAAATCCTCCATGCTCATATCCGCACAGTTAAATTTTTTGTCCATTCTTGAGTTTCCGACTGATACAAACATTCTT
>CAZJOU010000321.1:0-2463 GCA_964547685.1 uncultured Treponema sp.
GCGAAGTTCATAGCAACGGCGGCAACGTTCACCTTTTTCTGGTTCATTTGCTAATTCGGGTTCTTCTTTTATTTTTATTGCTTCGTAAAATTCGTTTTGGTCGTAATTTTGTTCAACAAGCTTTACGTTATTTTTAATTGCTTCGGGAAAACGTGGCAAAAGATTTTTTAGTTCGTTTAAGCGGCGCAAATATTCTTGTTCTGGGTAAATATTTGGATTGTAGTAAAGAATTGTAATGTCAAAAAATTTAGCCAAATATTCAATTACATAAGAAGAGCAAGGTCCACAACAAGCGTGCAAAAGAAGTGTTGGCTTTTTAGTTGATTGCGTAAAAGAAGTAAGTATTTTTTCAAGTTCTGTTTGATAGTTTTGTTTTGGCATTTTTTTAAGTTTCTAAATAAAACGATACCATAATTTTTTATTAATTAGAAGATTTCTAAAAGAATGTTTATTGACAAAGGAGTACGGGGGGGGGTAAACTCATAAATGGAGGATTTATGAAAAAAATAATATCTCTTTTTCTTTTGATTTTTGCTTGTGCATTTTCTTTTGCAGAAGAAGAATACAAAGACACAGGAACAGGAAGAATAAGAATTGGATTTGCACAATTTAAAAATAAAGCAGTTGCTGTGCAATCTCGTGGTTACGGAAATGGCTATAGTCAATTTAATTTTGATTTGGAAGCGTTTACAGAAATGTTGCAAACTGCATTAGTAAAAACGCGTCGTTTTGAAATTATAGAAAGAACAGCGTTAGATGAAATTCTTTCTGAACAAGGATTAGCTACTACAGGAATTGTAAACGAAGATACAGGCGCAATAACAGGAAAAATTCGTGGCGTAGACTTTTTGCTTATTGGAACTGTTACAAAATGTGGATTTACAAAAACTCCTATTCAAGTTGGAAAATTTAAACAAGAAAAAACAGTTTTGGAACTTGGGATTGATTTTAGATTAACAGACGTAAATACAGGACGAATTGTTTTAAGTGATTTTGTTGAAGTAAATGATGAATCACAAAGTTCTGTTTCTGGAACAAATTATTCTAGTTCTTCTCAAAGTGAAAATTATATT
Source organism: uncultured Treponema sp. (assembly GCA_964547685.1). Taxonomy (GTDB): domain Bacteria; phylum Spirochaetota; class Spirochaetia; order Treponematales; family Treponemataceae; genus Treponema_D. The sequence goes on from CAZJOU010000321.1 coordinate 1,074, forward strand.
TCTAACGCAATGCGCAAAGCAAGTTTGCAAGCAGCATTCTTAATTGCAAATGCTATTGAACCTGTAAAAATAGATGCAGTTGTTCCAGCAAAGAAACTTGTAAAAATCAATTATGGAAATGGATTTATTGAAAAAGATCAGTATTATCGCATTTTCCCAGCACAAGATGACGATTTTGGTGGCGAAGATAGTTGGGCAGACAGTTTTGATGAAGTTGCAAAAGTAAAAATTAAGCTTGTAACTCCAACTTATTCTACAGCGGAAATAATTGAAGGCGATGTTGATAATGTTTCTGCGGGTTGTACTTGCCAGAAAATTCCGCCGGATGAAGAAAAGAAATACAAAGATTTGGAAAAATTAAAAGAGCGAGATTCTTTAGGAAATCGTTTCGGATATTAAGTGCAAATTAATCAATAAAGATTGATTGAAAATATACAAAGGAGTTTTTTCTATGAAAAAATTAGTTTTGGCAGCAGTGTCAATGTTGGCAATGGGTTTGGTTTTTGCACAAGAAAGAAAACCAGTTATTGGTCTTACAGAAATTTCTTGTCCAAAAGGTTTTACTTATACAGTTTCTGGTTGGGACACAATTCGTGACTCAGAAGGAAAAGTTGTAGCTGGAAAATCAGATCCAACACCTGTAGAATCAATTTTGCCACAGATTCGTGCTGCTATTAGTGCTGCAATTGTAAATTCAAAAAGATTTGCAGTTATGGAACGAAGCGCAGCAGAATTGGATAAAATTCGCCAAGAAAATGTAGAAACAAATGGCGCTATTAATCCAAATTCTCAGTTGGACTTTTTGCTTACAGGCGAACTTGTTGAATATACAACTTCTCGTGTGTTAACTGGAATGTTTAATTTAGTAAACCCAATTCATTATGTTCATAAAATGGGTCTTAGCGTAAAATTTACAGACGTTCATTCTGGACAGATTGTTCTTTCTGAAACATTCTCTAAAGAAGTAAAAGGTCCGAAAGTAACAACTAACGATTGTTCACAAGCTCTTGCAAATGATTTGATGGCTAAAATTATAGAAAAACTTTACCCACCAATGATTTTGTCTGTTTCTGAAAAAACAGGTGTTATTCAGATTCCTAATGCAAACTATAGCGAAGGTTCTTTAGTTGACGTATTTGAACGTGGTGAAGAAATTCTTGATCCTTACACAGGTTCTAGCATGGGATTTGAAGAAACTTCTGTAGGACAGCTTGTTGTTTACGAAGTAAATGGCGGAATTGCTAAAGCATTAGTAACTTCTGATACAAACATTTCTGACGTAAAGAAAGGACAAATGTGTCGTTCTACTGGCGAAGTAAACAAAAAACAACTTAAGTCTCAGAAAAAGGCTTATAAGATTAAATAAGTTTAATTCGCAATAACAAAAAAG
>CAZJOU010000322.1:0-2458 GCA_964547685.1 uncultured Treponema sp.
AAACTAGCGGATTCTTTAGTAACTTTTTAACGTGCCATCCGTGGCACTTTTTTTTATAAAGCAATTCTTTTGTGCGAGTTTTGACTTTGGCAAAACTCGGTAGCGACGACAAAAGTCGCTATTACCCAAGCAATCACAGTCTGAAAATAAAGCCAAAGTTCGTTCGCATTTTTGTCGTGCTGGTGAACTCCCATATAATTGCAAATTAACTTGTCGTCTTTTCCAGCGAACCAGGACAAAGCCTTTTCCAAAAGCTCCTGGCGGATTGGATTTGCGTTCACGTATTTTTCGCTTAAAAGTTTTGCCGCGCAGTTTGATTTTGAAAAAATCTTTTTCGCTTCCGCAGTCCAAGTTCCCGCAAAAATAAACTTGCAGCTCGTAGTTCAAAACCGACTCTTTTTCGTCCGCGTGCAAGTTCGTAAAAAAACGCATATTATGAGAAAAATTTCCGTTAACGTAATGGCAAATCGAAAGCGTGCGTTGCTGTCCGTCCAAAACTTCAAAACGTCCGTCGTTGCGGCAAACCCAGTACATCGTATTCTGACAATTTCGATTTCGAAATTGTCGTCGAGTTTAAAACCGCAAAATAGTGCGGTTTTAAACATCGCATTTTCAAGGTTGTTTCTAAGAACTGAAGTTTTTAGAAACTGCATTAAAGCGGAAATCCGTTCGTCATAGTGTCCATAACCGCCTGCTGCTGAGAATCCGAATACACAAACTCCCTCTGATAAGGCGGTGGATGTCCAATTTTCCGTCGTAGCCCGTAACTCCGCCCTCATCGTTGTCTTCAAAGCCTTGAACCAAGTCGCGGACTTTTATTGTGTGCAAAGTGATTTTCAATTTGCGGCTCCTATTTACTTACAAAAGCAATTAATTCTGCATAATCGCCATTATCTGCTTTTTGAAGTGCATTTATATATTTTTTTCGTAATTCAGAAACTTCCGAAAGATTGCAATTTCCCCAATAAAGTGGATTTTTTCCCATTTTCTGCATTGCTAAATCAGCCATTATTCTAGAAATTCTACCATTTCCATTTGGAAAAGGATGAATTTGAACAAGCCGATGATGAAAACGAACCGCAATTTCTATTTCTGAGTAAGTTTTGTTCAAAATCCAAAATTTTACGTCATCAAACAAATACATTAGCCGCACAGGAATTTCATAAGGTGAATAGCCAATATTCCTTTCGCTCGTTCTAAATTTTCCAGCCCAATCCCAAACTTTTCCGAACATTTTTTTATGCAACTTACACAAAAAATCTATTGAAAAAATATCTTTATTCATATTTTTCAAAAGCCACATTTGTGCTTCAAGAATATTTCTTGTTTCCGCTTCGTTTAATTCCGAACGTAAAGTTATCCAAGTAAGTTTTAAACCTTCTTTTTCATCTGGAGTAAGCGGAGTTGAATTGTCATCTGCGGTAAAAATATCTGTAAAGCCGTTCATTTAATTCCAAATCTCTTTTGTATTTTTTTGCAAAAAATCTTCAACCATATCCGAAAGAATTTCCGAAGAAGACGAAAGTTGGTTTTCCAAAGCCATATTTTGATTGACTTTTAGTAGCATTTCGCTTGCTTTTTTTGTTGCCTGATTTTTTACAGTTTCTTCAAGCGAGGAATTAGGAACAAAAAGAGTTACAAAAGTGCAGTTCATACTTTGCGCGACTTTTTCAAGCGTTGAAACTTTTAAGTTTTCTTCGTTTTTTTCCATTTTTGCAACTCGCGATTGAGTAACGCCCAGTCTCGTAGCAAGTTGGCTAGATGTCATTCCAAACGCCTCTCTTAACGTTCTTATCCAACTTGTTTTTCTTGAAATAACAGGAACCAATGGTTTTATTGCCAAAAGTTTTTTATCCAATGCTCTAAGACGGATTTGTCTTTCGTTCATTTTTATCACCTATAAGTTATAATATTATGATAATTTTATCACCTATAAATTATAAAAACAAGTAAAATTTATTACTTATAAGTAATTTTATTTTGGGCGTTCCCTGCCATTCGGCAGGTCGGCAGTTCCAGCCTTCGCTAACGCTCATTCCTACGCTTCACTTCGTTGCACTCCGGAACTTCGGGCTTCCATTGCCTAACGCATTAAAGCAACGCAGGCGAGCGAATATGGCCAAACGGATTGGAAATTGCTACGCAATTTCTGCGTGTCATTGCGAGCCATTTTCCCCGTCATTGCGAGCCGCAGGCGTGGCAATCTTATTCACTAACTAATAAGATTGCTTCGTCATTTCATTCCTCGCAATGACGACTGTGCGTGGCATTTATTTTCGTTTGATTATAATTCTAAAATATTTTGCTTTTCCTCCGACCATTGATAAATATTTTCCAGCGGCTTTTGTTTCTTCATTGTGCAAAATGCTATAACGCCCAATTCCGTCTATAACTTCAAATTGCTCTGGACTATATTTATCCAAAAAAGTAATTGGAACGCCAATAACGCCATCATAAT
>CAZJOU010000323.1:0-2453 GCA_964547685.1 uncultured Treponema sp.
AACGCAGAAGATATTGTAGAATTTCCTTCGTCAAATGTTTCTAGCGATGTAGAAGTTTCTGTCGGTTATTTTTTATGGTGGCCAGAAAGCGACATTCCGCAAATTGTAAGTTCGGAGATTGAAACAGATGAAGATTCAGGTGAACTTTCGCTAAATGCTTATGTAAAAGACGCAATAAATCTTACTTTTTTTGATGATGATGAACTTTCTGACGGTTATTTTGCACTTCTAACTGGAACAGAATATTCTAGCTTTACAATTGATTGGGATTCAATAAAAAACAACCCAGAACTTATTATAAATGCAGTAAAAGCGGATTCTGCAAATAATGAAACTACTGATGAAGAAGCTAGAGAAAATAGAACATATCATTTTAAGGCTTCTTCTGGTGAACGCGAAGCATCTATTGTTCTAAATGCTTCTGCACAACCGCAAACTATGCACTTACTTGCTATTGGCTGGGATAATACAAATGCTAAGCAACTTGTAACAAAAAGTGTTGTTGTTCGCGTAACGGACGATTCTACGCCAATTTTGCTTATTAGTTCACCAAAAACAAATTCAATTCCAACTGTAGATTCAGAGGGTGTATTTACTGTAGAAGGAACAACACTGGATTCTGCAGGTTGTTCATATCTTGAATTTGTTTGGGTTCCAAATTCGTTGGAAAATAAATATACACTTGCAAAATCTTGGTTAGACACAATTGTTTCTGATGATTCTCACACAACTCTTGCAAAGGCAAAAAATAGAATTACTACAAATAATGGATTAAAGTTGTGGTCTGTAGAACTTTCTGATGATGGAACTCTTAATGGTTTTTATAAAAATTCTTTTTCTTTTGATATAGATTTGTTAAATGATTTTACATACAATGGAACTAATGAACAGGCATTAAGTAAATATTTTTTAATAAAACTTACAAGAAAAGATGGAAATTCTATTTTACAGGAATATACGCTTGCAGAAGATAATGTTGCTCCAACTATTGTAAGCATTACTCCTGCTAGCGATATGCAAATCGTACTAGAAGATAGCGATTTAACTTTAAAATATTATGCAACAAAATCTTCTGGACTTGCAATAAATCCTTCTGCGTATAAAATTGAACGAATAGATGTAAGTCCATCTGTTGTTATTTCTGATTCTGTAGATGGATATTCAAATGTTGGTTATGATTCTACAAGTGGCTATTATAAAGCAACAATTTCTTCAGATACATTAAAAGAATTTAATACTGCAGGTACAAAGCCAAAATATCGTTTTTATGCAGCAGACATTTTTGGTAATGAAGGTTATGAGCAATACACAATTGTTATTAGTGATTTGCCAGCGTTAAAAACTATTTCTTCGCCAAACGCTACAAGTTATAAAAAAGGTGAAACAATAGATATAATTGCTACATTTAGTAAAACTGTAGGAATTACAGGTACTCCTAAATTAAAATTAAAAGGAATTACAAATAGCACGACGGGAACTTCTGCACCAGATTATATTTACGCAACTTATTCTAGTGGTTCGGGGACAACTGCAATTCATTTTGCGTATACAGTTCAAGATGGCGATTTTTCTAGCGGTCTTACGCTTTATGATGATACAACAGGTGCAACTACATTAGTTGATGATGATTATGGTTCGTTATCAAGTGCAAATGTAATTATAACTAATTCGTTTACTAACTCATTTGATTCTCAAAATATTCAAGTTGATGGAATTAGCCCAACCGCAACAACTGTTGCGTTTACAACTACGAGTGAAACAACGACTAGTGGTATCACGTATGTAAAATCGGGCGGAAGTATTACGGCAACATTAACTATTAGTGAAAGTGTTCTTGTAGCAAGTCCTGCGCCGTCTATTACGTTAACTTCTAGTTCTAGCTCAATTACTTTGCCGTTTACAAATAGTACAGGAAGCGGAAGTAGCACAAAATTAACTTTTAGCAAAACAATTTCTAGTAGCGATGTAAACGGTTTACTTTATTACGATTTGTCTTCATATTTAGTAAATGCAAGTTCCATTACTGACTCTTTTGGAAATGAATTTGAACTTTCTAGTACTTCTAGTAGCACAAGTTCTGCTATTTATGTTGACACAGTTGCGCCAAAAACGCCAACTTCTACGCTAACAAGCGACGCAAAAGGAAAAAACAGTGTTTCTTTCACGCTTACAAAAGCAGAAACAGACGAAACAATTCAATATTTGCAATATTCAAAAGATGGCGGAAGCACTTGGAACAATTCAAGCGAAGGCGCAGATTCATTTACGGCAAGCCTAACAGAAACTTGTTCGTTTACGTATCGAGCAATTGATTACGCAGGAAACGTTTCTGACATTCCAGATGCAATTTATGTTGAAGTAGAAAACAATTTTCCGTCGTTTACAGTTGAATGTACAAATGCTGACGGAAATTATAAGGCTGGTTCAGAACTTATATTGCGTGTAAGTTTTTC
>CAZJOU010000324.1:0-2421 GCA_964547685.1 uncultured Treponema sp.
TTTTCTACTGGTTCTGGACCATTTTCGCCAAGTTTTACGTCGTAATTTGTTGGTTCAAGTCGTTCTTCTAAAGTGCGCGAAACTAAAGTTACGTTTGCGTTGCTTGTGGCTCCAGTTTCTGGGTCAACCATTTCTGCGTGAAGTTTATTGTTTTCGTCAAGACCAATGTTTAAGTTTATGTCCGCAGTTCCGTTTGGATGTTTTACAAGATTGTCTATTTGTAAAGAATCTATGTATTCTGCATCTTCCATTGTTCCAGTTTTTGAACGATATACGTCAACAAGAACGCGAGTTTGATTGTCGTTTACGGTTGTAAGTCCTAATGTTTTTTTTACGGGCTTTCCTTCTTCCATAATTGGATAAAATGAACCGTCCGCTAATTTAATACCAATCTGTTTCATCTTGAACCTCGCTCATCGATTTTATTTGCAATTTTCGCGTCATTCCTGTGCTTGACACAGGAATCTACAAAAAGTTGTATTGCAATTAAAAATTATCAGTGCTTTCGCGGAAATCCGTTTTTGTTACGCACGGTTGAGGCTGTAAGGAATTTTATCTTACCGGTTGCTACGCAACCTCAGCCCTCAAAGTGCTCACAAAAGCCGTTTTCCGCTTCGCACTGATAATTTTTATTGTTTCGCAATTTTTGTGTCATTTCCTATATCAAGCACGACAATGACACGAAATTTTCAAAATTTATACTTTTATTTATCGGCATAAATAGCATAAATAATTATATTTAATTATACTTTGAAAAATGGAAATTAGCAAAAATATGAATAAAAATTCTAAAAATTTTATTCCTCCGCACAGACATTTTAAGGTTCTTAAAACTTTTGTTTTTAGTAGAATTCTTATTGTTGCTCTTTTATTGATTGTTCAAATTGCTATTTTTATGCTTCCAGTCTTTCTTTATGTTCCAAACGCAAAACATCTTTTTAAGGTTAGTATTGCGCTAAGCCTTTTGTTTTGTTTTTATCTTGTAAACAGTCCCGGAAAAAATGAATTTAAAATTGCTTGGCTAATTCCAGTTTTAATTTTACCAGTTTTTGGAATTGGTTTGTACATTTTATTTAAAAGAAACTTGCCAGGAACAAATTTTTCTAAACGCTTAAAAAAAGTAAAAGCGTATTCGCGCCCATTTTTGGCAGATATTGAAACAGAAAAAAAAGCGTTGGAACTTTATCCAAAAGTAAAAGATATTTCTACTTATCTAAAAGATACAGAAGGTTATTCAACTTTTACGGACACAAGCACAAAATATTTTTCTTGTGGCGAAGATTTTTTTCCTTCTGCAATGGAAGATTTAAAAAAAGCGAAAAAATTTATTTTTCTTGAATACTTTGTAATAGAAGAAAGTTCAATGTGGAATAAAATACTTGAACTTCTTGCACAAAAGGTAAAGGAAGGCGTAGAAGTTTATGTTCTTTACGACAGTTTAGGCTCTGTTGCGTATTCTACTAGGCGTTACGAAAATTATTTACGAAGTCTTGGAATAAAAGCAAAAATATTTTCGCCATTCATTCCAGTTTACGATACTGCGCTAAACAATCGTGATCATAGAAAACTTTTAGAAATCGACGGACTTGTTGCATATACTGGCGGACTTAATATTTCTGATGAATACATAAATTTGAACCATAAACGCTTTCCTTATTGGAAAGATTCTGCAATTAGAATAGAAGGTCCGGCGGTAAGAACGTTTACTGTTACGTTTTTGCAAGTTTGGTATCTTCAGGCAAAGAAAAATGAATTTGTTTTTAGCGATTTTGACAGATTTGTAAATGTTCCAAAAAATCTGCAAAACGAAGGTGGAATTGTAATTCCTTACGGACACGACGCTTATTCAACTTCGGATATAGCGGAAAATGTTTACAATTATATTCTTTCTAAAGCGCACGGTTATGTTCACATAACTTCGCCATATTTAGTTATAGATAATACTTTGCTTAATTCTATGATTTTTGCGGCAAAGCGTGGAGTTGAAGTAAGTATAATTGTTCCGCAAAAATACGACCATTTTCTAACCTATTGTGTAGGACGAAAATTTATAAAACAGTTAATAGAAAACGGCGTTCACGTTTATGCGTACAAAAAAGGTTTTCTTCATTCTAAAAATTTCGTTTCCGACGATAAGCGCGGAACAGTTGGTTCAATAAATCTTGATTATAGAAGTTTGTTTCATCATTTTGAATGTGGCGTTTATCTTTACCAAACGGAAACAGTTGCAGAAGTAGAAATGGATTTTCAAGAAGCATTAAAAGATTGCGAAGAAATAACTTCTGACGTTTACAAAAAATATCCGCTAAAAGTAAAATTGCTAGGCTGGTTTTTTAAAGTATTCGCTCCGCTTTTGTAGTTTTGCACTAATTAGCCCATTTTTTGATTATTTTGTTATTTTTTTTTAAATAACCGTGTTAT
>CAZJOU010000325.1:0-2420 GCA_964547685.1 uncultured Treponema sp.
GAAATTGAACCGAAATGGCAGAAATTTTGGGACGAAAACGAGACTTTTAAGGTTACAGAAGACGAAAAATATCCAAAAGAAAAACGAATGTATGTTCTTGATATGTTCCCTTATCCTTCTGCGGCAGGTTTACACGTAGGACATCCGGAAGGTTACACTGCAACAGACATTTATTCGCGCTATTTAAGAATGAACGGCTACAACGTTCTTCATCCAATGGGATTTGACGCATTTGGACTTCCTGCAGAAAACTACGCAATTAAAACCGGAACTCATCCAAAAATCACAACAGAAGAAAACATAAAACATTTTACACAGCAAATAAAATCGCTTGGCTTTAGTTACGACTGGTCACGCTGCGTTTCTACTTGCGATCCTGAATATTACAAATGGACTCAGTGGATTTTCTTGCAGCTTTACAAAAAAGGCCTTGCTTACGAAGCGCAAACTCCAATAAATTGGTGCCCTTCTTGCCTAACTGGACTTGCAAACGAAGAAGTAAAAGAAGGCCGCTGCGAACGTTGCGGAAGCATTGTTACGCACAAAACAATTCGTCAGTGGATTTTAAAAATTACAGATTATGCAGACCGACTTGATAAAGACCTAGAAACTCTTGACTGGCCAGAAAGCGTAAAACTTATGCAGCACAACTGGATTGGAAAATCAACCGGCGCAGAAGTTACGTTCACAGTTGCAGATAAAGACGGAAAGCCGACCGACAAAAAACTTACAGTTTACACAACAAGATGCGACACTTTGTTTGGCGCAACTTACATGGTTGTTTCGCCGGAACACAAAATTGTTCCAGAAATTACGACAGCGGAAGAAAAAGATACAGTAGACGCATACGTTGAAGCTGCGGCAAAAAAATCTGACCTTGAACGAACGGATTTGAACAAAGACAAAACCGGCGTTTTTTCTGGAAGTTACGCAATAAATCCTGTAAACGGAAAACTTATTCCAATTTGGATTGCAGATTACGTTTTAATTTCTTACGGAACTGGCGCAATTATGGCTGTTCCTGCGCACGACACACGCGACTGGGATTTTGCAAAAAAATTCAATCTTCCAATTATAGAAGTATTAAAAAGCGAAGTTGACGTTCAAAAACAAGCCTGGACAGAAGACGGAATCCACGTAAACTCTGATTTCTTAAACGGATTGAACAAAAAAGACGCAATCGAAAAAATGCTTGCCTTTTTGGAAGAAAAAAAGATTGGACGAAAAGCAATAAATTACAAAATTCGCGACTGGGTTTTTAGCCGCCAGCGTTATTGGGGTGAACCAATTCCTTTAGTTCACTGTCCAAAATGCGGAACTGTTCCTGTTCCAGAAGAAGAACTTCCTTTGCGACTTCCAGATGTAAAAAGTTACCAACCAACTGGAACTGGAGAAAGTCCGCTTGCAGCAATTGATTCTTGGGTAAACTGCAAATGTCCAAAATGTGGCGGAAATGCAAAGCGCGAAACAAACACAATGCCTCAGTGGGGCGGTTCTTGCTGGTATTATCTTCGCTACCTTGATCCGCACAATTCAAAGCAATTCTGCGCTCCAGAAAAAGAAAAATATTGGATGCCAGTTGATTTGTATATTGGTGGCGCAGAACACGCAGTTTTGCACCTTTTGTACGCGCGATTCTGGCACAAAGTTCTTTACGATTTAGGTTTTGTTTCTACAAAAGAACCTTTCCAGCGTCTTGTAAACCAAGGAATGATTACATCTTTTGCGTTCCAGCGTTCTAACAAAACTTTAGTTCCTGTTGACGAAGTAGAAAAACGCGACGACGGAAACTATTACGAAAAGAAAACTGGCGAAAAACTTGAACAAATTGTAGCAAAAATGTCTAAGTCGCTTAAAAACGTTGTAAATCCAGATGACGAAATAAAAGCGTACGGCGCAGATTCTGTTCGTATGTACGAAATGTTTATGGGACCTTTAACAATGAGTAAGCCTTGGTCAACACAAGGAATTGTGGGAATTCATCGCTTTTTGGAAAAAGTCTGGGCAATTAGCGAAAAGCCACTTTCTGACGTTGACATAAAAGGCAAACTTACAGACGAAAAACTTATTTCTGCACGAAAAACATTTGCTCAAACTGTAAAAAAAGTTACAAACGACACAGCAACGTTGAACTTTAACACAGCAATTAGCCAAATGATGATTTTTATAAATGAACTTTCTAAACTAGATTCTGTTCCGCGCGAAATGTGGAGCGACTTTGTAAAGATTTTAAGTCCGTATGCGCCGCATTTAGGCGAAGAACTCTGGCAGCGACTTGGCCACACAAAAACAATTGCTTACGAAAAATGGCCGGAAGTAAACGAAGATTTTGCTAAAGACGAACAAAAAACGATTGTCGTAATGGTAAACGGAAAACTTCGCGGAAAATTCCAAGCGCAAGCCGGAACTAGCGACGACGA
>CAZJOU010000326.1:0-2411 GCA_964547685.1 uncultured Treponema sp.
CACGAAAAAATAAAAACTTGGCAAGGAAACGCGCTAAATCTTTCTTTTTTAGACGAAAATAAATTTGATGTAGTGCTTTGTTTTGGACCAATGTACCATTTGCACACAAAAGAAGAACGTCTTTTAGCGTTGGAACAAATAAAGCGCGTTACAAAAAGTGGCGGAATAATTTTTGTAGCGTATATTTTAAATGAATACGCTATTCTAAAATATTGCTTTGGCGAAAATAAAATTAGCGAAGTTTTAGAAAATGGCGGGCTAACAAAAGATTTTCATTGCGTAACTTCAAAAGATGACCTTTACAGTTATTTGCGCATAGAAGATATAAACGCTATTCAAAAAGAAAGCGGCTTAAAACGCATAAAAATGTTTAGTCAAGAAGGTGCCGCCGATTTTATGCGCCAAACGCTAAACCAAATGGACGAAAAAACTTTTCGCCTTTTTGTAGATTACACAATTTCCATAAGCGAACGTCCAGAACTTTTAGGTGCCGGCACGCATTTAGTAGACGTTTTGCAAAAATTATAGATTTTGAGAATTTTCGTGTCATTCCTGTGCTTGACACAGGAATCTATAAAAAGTTGTGTTGCAAAGAAAAAAAAATCCTAAAAAGCGGGGCCCAGCGACGGCGAAAAACGAACCTTCCCAGTCCGCTTACATCTTCGATGTTAGGCTTCCTTGGGGCCTTTCATTTTTCGCCTGCGTCCCACTTTTCAGGATTTTTTTTATTAGTTTGCATAAATCTAATTTCCTAAATCTGCGTAAATCCGCGCTATCTGCGGGAGATTTTATTTTCCCAAAATCTATAGATTTGTAAAATATTTATTCCTGACTTGTTATTTCTTTGTAATATTCTGTTATATCTTTGCGGTTCGCTTTTGTGTAGGCAATAGCTGTGCGAGGATGTTGATTAAACTGTCCAGTTAAAAGATATGGTAAATCGTAGCCCCAAACAACGCCTTTTTCTTTCATAGGTTGCATATGTTTTTCTATAAATTCTAAAACTGGATATTCGTTATATTTTGGATTTTTTAAGAAACCTAGCAAAAGTTCCATTGCGCAGTTTCCAGCTCCGCGTCCCATAGAAAGATACGTTGCATCCAAATAGTCAACGCCGTCGCCAACACATTCTATTGTATTTGCAAACGCAAGTTTTTGATTGTCGTGCGCGTGAATTCCTAGTTTTTTATTGTACTTTGCGGCATATTCACCATAAACATCGCAAATGCGTGCCATTTCTTCTGGATAAATTGAACCGTAACTGTCTACAATGTAAATAATATCAACTGGCGATTGCCCAACCATGTCCAAAGCGGCGCGAATGTCGTTTTCTTGAACTGTAGAAAGTGCCATAATGTTGCAACTTGTTTCGTAACCTTTTTTATGCGCGTCTTCTATCATATCAATGGCGGTTGGCATTTGATGAACGTAAGTTGCAACGCGAACCAAGTCAATCGGCGATTCAGAACGTTCGTGAATATCTTCTTTGTAATTGCAGCGTCCAACATCTGCCATAACTGCAACTTTAACTTTTCGTTCGCCGTCGCCAACAATGCTACGAATATAATCGTCATCGCAAAATTTAGAAGGACCAAATTTATTTACATCAAATAAAGTTTTATCTGCTTTGTAGCCAAATTCCATATAATCAACGCCAGCTTTTTCGTTCGCCTCGTAAAGTGCTTTTGCAAATCCTTCTGCAAAGTAAAAATCGTTTACAAGTCCGCCGTCGCGAAGAGTTGCGTCTACAACTTTAATTTCTGGTCGGTAATTAATCATAGCAGAAACTTTTTTCATCTCATTCCTCTTTCGGCTGTCTGTTTTGGCAGTCTTTTCTTGTGATTTTGGTTGAATGCCAATAGTTTTTAGCAATTCGTCTTTGTTCTTGAAATAATGGTAAATATTTGCAGCAGAAATTCCACATTTTTCTGCAACATCACGCATTCCGATTGCAGAAGAATCTTTTTCTTTTAAAAGTTCTTCTAATGCTGATTTTATTTTTTTAGCAAGTTCTGGGTTCGGATTTCGCAAAATAATTCTCCAAATTGCAAGATATTGTTAATTTAACAAAAGTAAACAGAGAATGTCAATAATGAATTAAAAATGAACAAAAAAAACTCCCGATAGCAACTACGCTTTCGGGAGTTATGTGGTCATTTCGAACTTGTTGCCTACGGCGACCTTCGGTGCGGGATCTCATCATATAGAGATGTCCGGGTCAAGCCCGAACATGACACTTATCATCATGAACTTGGTAGCCTTCGGTTCAGGGTGTTTTTGTCATTGCCGAACCGAGACTTGTCATTGTCGGGCTTGACCCGACAATCTATTTACGCTTTATTTAAGCGACTTTCAAGATCATCCAATATATTCCAAAGTTCTTTTGGAAGATGTTTTCCGAATTTTGGATA
>CAZJOU010000327.1:0-2408 GCA_964547685.1 uncultured Treponema sp.
CCGTACATTCCAGGCCGCATTAAATCTGCCATGCAAGAATCCAAGCCAATATATTCGCGGTAAATGTGCTTTTCGTGAATTGCCGTAGAAACAAGCCAGCCGTAAGGTCCAGTTATTGGTCTGCCACATTCCCAGTAAATTCCAAGCGGATCAAGTCCGGCCGGAACAATAATCTGGTCGTAAAGTTTGCGGATTTTCTGTGCAACTTCAGCATAATCAACTTTTTTCTGGTCAGGTTTATATGGAATTCCAAGTCCGCCGCCTAAATCTGTAAATTCTATTCTAACATCGCATTTTTCTTTAATTTCTACCGCAAGGTCAAAAACAATTTTCGCTGTGTCCGCAAAAAAATCTGGGTTCAATTCGTTAGAAGCAACCATTGTGTGAAGTCCAAAATGTTTTACGCCTTCTTTTTTCATAATCTTGTAGGCTTGTAAAATCTGTTCGCGCGTCATTCCGTATTTTGCTTCTTCTGGTTTTCCGATAATTGCGTTTCCGCCTTTTTTTAGTGGACCAGGATTGTAGCGGCAACACATTGTTTCTGGCAATTTTCCGCCAAGCGCATTTTTTAAATATTCAATATGAGTAAAATCGTCCAAGTTGATTAAGTTTCCGTTTTCGTAAGCGTACTTGTATTCTTCCGCAGGAGTTTCGTTAGAAGTGAAAATGACTTTTTCGCCTTTAATTCCTGCCATTTTAGAAAGCATAAGTTCCGGTAAACTTGAACAATCCGCGCCGCAGCCTTCTTCTTGCAAAATTTTTAAAATATATGGATTTGGACAAGCCTTAACCGCAAAATGTTCGCGAAAAACAGGAAAAATGCTGAACGCTTTTGCAAACTCGCGCATATTTTCGCGAATCGCCTTTTCGTCATAAATATAAAACGGAGTCGGATATTTTTTTGCAACTTCTTTAAGTTGTTCGTTATTCAATGGAAAATACTTTGTCATAAAAACCTCGCTAGAAATTTTATTTTTAAATGCGCTAAAATTATTGCATTTATTCTAAAAAATCACAATAATAGAAAAATCTAAGGGGAGCTAGGTAAACCTGGCTGAGAGTAGACTGATTTGTCTTGACCCATAACCTGATTTGGATAATGCCAACGTAGGGAATCGATTTTTTCTTATCTTAACACATCGAACACTTACAATCGATGTGCGCATTCTATTCAAACAGGCAAATCTTTTTATAAAAACGCTGATTAAAGTTACGATTTCATAAAAATTAGTTTTTACATTCTATTGTGATTTCGATACTTCGACGTGGCTCAGTAACCGCAGGCTCAATCACCGTTTTAAGAGGCTTATTTATGTTTTCAGAAATTTTTTCAAATGTTCGTTCTTTGTGTCCGTTAGTTCACAATATTACAAATTACGTTACAGTAAACGATGTTGCAAACGCAATTTTAGCATGTGGCGCAAGCCCAATTATGAGCGACGACACAGACGAAGTAGAAGATATTACTTCTATTTGTGGCGGACTAAATATTAACATTGGAACGCTAAATAAAAATACAATTCCTTCTATGTTTCTTGCAGGAAAAAAAGCAAATTCGCTTGGTCACAAAGTTCTTTTAGATCCAGTTGGAGCAGGTGCATCTAAACTTAGAACCGAAACCGCGTTAAAACTTATGCAAGAAGTTAAATTTGACGTAATTCGCGGAAATATTTCCGAAATAAAAACTCTTGCACTTGGAAGCGGAACAACAAAAGGCGTAGACGCAGACGTTCAAGACGCAGTTAGCGAATCAAACTTAGAAAAATCAGTTGAATTTGTAAAAAAATTTGCAAAAAGTCAAAATTGCACAGTTGCTGTAACTGGCGCAATCGACTTAGTTTCTGACGGCGAAAAATGTTACGTAATCCGAAATGGTCGTGCCGAAATGGGAAAAATTACTGGAACAGGTTGCCAACTTAGCGGAATTATGACGGCTTTTCTTGTTGCAAATCCAAACAACATTTTAAAAGCGTCTGCTGCAGCAGTTTGCTTAATGGGCTTAGCAGGCGAAATCGGCTGGAAAAATATGCAAAAAGGCGAAGGAAATTCAACTTACAGAAACAGAATTATTGACGCAATTTACAATATGAATGGCGAACAATTAGAAAAAGGAGCAAAGTTTGAAATCCGCTAACAAATTGCAAAAATCATACAAAAAAAATCTTCGCGCTTCGCTTTTGCTTTACGCCGTAACTGACCGACATTGGACTGGCGAAAAAACTTTAAGTCAACAAGTAGAAGAAACGCTTAAAGGTGGCGCAACTTTTTTGCAAATTCGCGAAAAAAATCTAAACGAAGCAGATTTTGAACAAGAAGCACTAGAGTTGCAAAATCTATGCAAAAAATTCAACGTTCCGTTCATTGTAAACGACAACGTTATGCTTGCAAAAAAAATAAATGCAGACGGA
>CAZJOU010000328.1:0-2406 GCA_964547685.1 uncultured Treponema sp.
AAAACCAAAAACAAAAATTATCTAAACAAAGAAAATCCGCCTGGATTTTTTGCTCCGGCTTTTATCCAACTTACCATTTGTTTTGCCGAAAGTTTGTTTTTAAGTTCGTCGCTTGCGTTAATATAATCCGAAAGCCATTCTGCTAATAACGAATCTTTTTGCATAACTTCGCTTTGCGCGTCGCCAGAAACAAGCAAAACCGAAAGATTTTCGTCATTTTCTGCAGAAGCCGCAACGTTTTCGGCAAAAGCAGCAAAAGCCGCCTCGCCAGCTGCAACAAACGCGCCAGACGCATTTTGAACCGAACTTTTAAGTCCTGGCGAAACAACCAAATCTTTTTCGCTAGGCTGAACTTTTAGCAAAAAAATTAATCTACTTTTAGTTTTTCGCTGCTTTATCCTATTTAAAATTTCAATAGCTAAAAATTGGAAAGACGAAACAAGAATATCGCACGCTTCGGAACAATTTTCTATAGAAAAATCCTTAAATTGTTCTGCAAAATACACAGAATCGTAATAAAGAACAAAATCATCAGCAAAACCAAGCGACGTTTCCGCTTTAATAACAGCCGAACGCGCACCAACGCCAGAACCGCGATTCCATTCAACAACTTTTACGCCCGCAGGAATTCCTTCTGAATTTTCTGAAACAGAAGAAGCAACAACAACATTATTTTCCTTTAATAAAAAACCATCTGCAAAATCAGAAATTAACGGAAATTCTTTTCCTGCAACAAAAATATTCTTGCTCATAAAAAAATTATAACATATTTAACTAAATTTAAGAAATAGCAAAAAAAATGCAAATTTCGTTGCAAGGTCCACCAGCTTACAAAAAAATTTGCATAATTAATTACGAAAACCTAAAGTTTTACGCTTTGTTTTCGTTTTTATTTTTAAGATGTTCGTGCCAAGCATTTAGTTGCTTTTGAAGGCGACTTGTTTCTTCGCGCGCATTTTGTTCCATTTCGTCTTCATCAGAAGAAATCGGAACTTTTACCGGAAGCCAAGTTCCACTGTGTTCGTCCTTAATTCTTGTCCAAACAACATCTTTAAGATTGTATTCTTTGATTTTTTCGTCTTGAATATTTTGCGTTACATAGATTATGTGTTCAGGTTTAAAAAATTTTTTTAAATAATTCCAATCTTCTATAGACCAAAACTTTCGTAAGTAAATAGTCTTTTCATCATAATCTTTTAAAATAACATAAACACGTTTAGATTCGTTTTCCATTTTTTACTCCTTTCCATTTTAGTGGACTTTTTGAATGGCATCTCTAAAAACTTCAGTTCTTGGAGATGTCCTAAATATAACGAATCAAACAATCTGCGTCAACAAAATTTAGCAAAAATTATTATTTTTTAACATTTGGGCGCAAGGTGTTTTCGTAAGCGGGCTTTTCAGGGCTCTGCTTCGCAGCCTACCGGCCGGCCGTCGCGTTGCACCGGCGCGCTTCGCGCCCCTTACAATCCCGAGCGCAGAAGTACACCCAAAACAACCGATACCATAATTTCCTTACAGTTTGAGTATTGCGGTCTTACTTTTTAAGTAAGTCCGCAAACGGATTGTAACTCATTCCGTCGTCGCTTCCGTAATTGTGCCGCTCGCGATTAGCGCTTCTTCCGCCTTGGTGATTAAACTTGTCTCGGTTTCTGTCATTATCGGGCTTGACCCGATAATCTGTTCCACCTTTCTTTACCACAACAACTTTACGCTTTCCCTCGCCACCGGTGGTTGAGCCTGTCGAAACCACGCCATTTCCACCAATTCTATTTGCCGCATCGCTTTTTAGCGAAAGACTAATTCGCTTTCTGTCTTTATCCAAGCCAATAATCGTAAACTCGTAAACGTCGCCAACCTTTACAACTTCCATCGGGTCAGAAACGTAATTGTCGCTAAGTTCCGAAATGTGAATCAATCCAGTTTCGTGTAAGCCAATGTCAACAAACGCGCCAAAATCAACTACGTTTTTAATTTTTCCGGTAACTTTCATTCCTTCTTTTAAGTCTTCAAAGTTTAAAACGCCTTTTTGCATAATTGGCGCAGGATAATCTTCGCGTGGGTCGCGGTTTGGCTTTTGAATTTCGTCTATAATGTCGTTAAGCGTTGTTTCGCCAATGTTGTATTTTTCGCAAAGCGCTTTTCTAGTTGCATTGTCAATTTTTCCGCCAGCCTTAATTGTTGGGTAAACTTCGCGCGCAACATCGTAATTTTCCGGATGAACCCAAGTGTTATCAAGCGGATCTGAACTTTCTGCAATTTTCAAGAATCCTGCGCATTGTTCAAACGCTTTTGGTCCAAGTCCAGGAACTTTTTTAAGTTCTTCGCGACTTTTAATTTTTCCGTTTGCATCGCGATAAGCAACAATTTTCTTTGCTGTAGAAGTGTTAATTCCAGAAACATATT
>CAZJOU010000329.1:0-2392 GCA_964547685.1 uncultured Treponema sp.
CAGTTTTGTATTCAATTTTTATGAAAAACGAAGGAAAAAAAGCAAAATCAACAATAAAAATTGAATATAACAAGTAGAATAGCGGTAGTTGAGTTTATCGAAATTACAACTACCGTCATTTCGACAGGCTCAATGACCACAAATAATGAATTAAAAGGGTTTTTTTATGGCAAAAGAAGCAAATTATAGAGTAGAAATAATAGCAAATCAGTCAGTTCAAGAAGATATAACAGAATTGCTAGAACAAGAAATTCCAGAAATCCAATATACAGTAATTCCAACCGTTCAAGGACGTGGTGGACATTCTAAAAAATTAGGTTCCACAACTTGGCCAGAACAAAACTTTGTACTTTTTGCGTACCTTTCAAAAGAAAACGCCAAAAAAGCAAAAACCATAATCGAAGCCGTAAAACAAAAATTTTCCAGCGAAGGTATTTCGTTTTTTTGCGTTCAAGAAGCGGAGTTGTAAAATAAAAACTTACTTATCCCAAATAAATTTCTATCTTGCAGTTTTTTTTCGATTAAATTTAACATGATCTTATGTAATTTATTGACGAAATACTTTTTTTTGTATAGTTACTAGAAAGGAGTACTTTTATGAAAAAAAATGTATTTATTGGCACTTTGCTGCTTGCTATTTTGACACTTTCGTCTTGTGTAACAACAAATGAGGACTTGGGACGTTTTACTGTTATATCATCAAAAAATGTTGATTTATCACGACTTGGTGATATGCAACGTTTTCCAGAAAGAACAGAAACAACAAAATTTAACACAAAAATTTTGTTTATTACAAAGAAAATTTCTGATTCTTACGTACTTGAAAATGCTCTTGATAGTGCACTTGAAACTATTCCTGGAGCGGTAGCATTAGTTGATGCAAAGGTTTCATATTATACCCGAAAGCGTCTTTTTTCATCAAAATATGGATACAGATTTGAAGGAACTGCACTTGTTGATTCAAATTCTTTTGGTATGATTAATGAAATTCAAGGAAATGATACATTGTTCATTCTTTCATCGGATGATGGTAAAAATATTGCTTTTGTTACTGAACAAGAATTTAACAACGCGCTAAGCGATATGAGTGAATTCTAAGAGGCAATATGAAAAGAAGAATCTTTGCGACTGTTTTCTTTGCATTTTTATTATTTTGTGCAAATAGTGAAAACTTTATGTTAAAAGCTATTGGTGAAGATTATAATAAAATCAAAATTCATAACTATTCAAGCATGGAAAAAATTCAAGGTGTAGTAAAAAAGATGTCGAAAACAAGAAAAGGTGTTACTGCGCCTGTAATATTAGATAGTTTTACACTTGAAGGTTTTGATAGTGAAATTTCTATAAAAGGCAAAATCAAAGAAGATGAATACTTTATTGTCGTTCTTGGAAAAGCGTATGAAGGCAAATTAAAAGCCTCTTTGTCGTATAAAAACTTAATTGGATATGACACAGTATATATTAATTTTGAGGATAAATAGCAATTAGAACAATTTACTTTCTAACGGCTTTCTCTATTATAATGAGAAAGCCGTATTTTTTTTTAATTTCTACTTTACACCAAAAACATCTCTGTCTGCTGGACAATACATTTTTTTTTCTTATTCTAAGCCTAGCTCTTTCTTAAAATACAGCAATGCACAATATCTAAATCTAGGATTTTTAGGAATATTTGGATTTTTTTTATGACGCAACACATCTTTTTTATAATCAGCAACGAATTTTGTAAATGATATTTTTATTTCTCTTTCTTTAAATTTTATATAATTATATTCTTTATGTTCGATTTCTGGAAATCTTGTTGAATCAATATAATCATCTCTAGAAATTACAACCGCTTTTGTATAATCTAATCCAGAATTTGTTTGTGGATTACTTTCGTAACAGTCTTTTGTTTTATGAAGATGAGTTCTTATTGGTATAGCAAATTTATTATTTTCTACTTCTATTAATAAGATGATATATGGTCTAGTTTCTCCTTTACTCATTATTTCTGTACAATCTTTATATTTTTGATAAAAAAGTGTCGATAAATATCTTAATTCCATTATCCCTCCGAGTGAACAAAAAAGCCCTGCAGTTACCTACAGAGCTTCCTCTATCGAGCTTTATTTTATTTGCCGGGTCAGGCTCTCCGACCCCAATCATCTATCGGATCTTATTTATTTAGCCAGGACAAGCCCTATGTCCTCAATCTGTTTTTAAAAATATGTTAAAACATCTCAAAAGTCAAGCATTTTCCTAAACTACTTTACACCAAAAACATCTCTGTCTTGGCCTTCTAAATCTTTGTAGATTTTTGTGCAGCGAAAGCCTTGCTCTTTTAATAGCGAAAGCGCGTCTTTTGCGTTGTATTCGCCGGTTTCTATAAAAATGCTTCCGTTATAAACAA
>CAZJOU010000330.1:0-2369 GCA_964547685.1 uncultured Treponema sp.
GTCTTGTTTTGAAAGATATGGTGAAGAAATCACAATTGTGTTTTTTGCAGAAATCAAATCTTTTTCAAAATCCGTTTTGTAATCATCTTTTGAAAACATTTTTGCGTTTTCAGTGTCGTTTAAAGTCGGCATTTCATCTGAAAAATCTTTAATTTTGTAGCCGAGCTGCTTGTAGCCTTTTAATCTTTTTTGATACATTCTGTCAAAAGCTGGAATGCGGAAATCGACATAATCGTAAATCTGAACTTCGTTTTTGCCGTCGAAATTTCTGTGCAAGCGTCCGCAATATTGGGAAAGAATTCCTTTCCAACTAAACGGCATTGAAAGAACGAGCGTGTCAAAACGAGGAAAGTCGAAACCTTCGCCAGCATATTTTCCGGTTGCAAGAACGATAAGAGTTTCATCATTTGGAACAGAATTCAATTTTTCAAGTAGAGTTTGCTTTTGTTTCTGAGTTCCTTTTCCAGTAAGCAGAATGATATTTTTTGCGCAATCGTTCAATTTTCGTGCAAGATTTTCAAGATGTTCAATTCTATCTGAAAGAACAAGCGGAGTTTTACCTTTTTCAATGCAAGTTTGTATGTCAGAAACAATCAGATTATTTCTTGCTTCGTCTTTAACAAGTTCTTCATAAAGTCGATTTATTGAAACTGCGGCATTTTGATTTTTATTTGGAGCAATATGAAAACTTGTGAAACGCGGAATGAAAAAGCGGGAAAAATTCTGCAAGTCATTCATTTGCTTTTGCGTTGTTGAATAAAGAATCGGTCCGCACTGATAAAAAATTATTTTTTGATGACCATCGCGGCGGATTGGAGTTGATATAGTTATTTCACAATTGTAACTATTTCAAATTTCAAATAAGAAATCAAATTGAGAATATTGCCTTATGAATGGAGCGGTAGAATCAAAAGACTCTTCATAATATCTTAATGGAAGATCATATTTAAGTTTTATTTCATGAAGTTTTAATCTTTTTGCCTTATTTACATTGAAAAATACAAAAGGTGTATCTATTTCAGAAAATAAAAAGTGATTTCCTTGTAGTGAATTACAGTTTTCACAACAATTTGCTAAATAACTGCTTTTTATTGTATTAGAAAATGTTTTCTTGAAATTCCAATTTTTCATACAATATGCGAGTATTTGTTTTGGCAAATCTTCATGAATTGGGCTTATTTCAATATCACCGCTGTTTAAATAAACCATATAATTATAATCGTCAGTTTCATCATAAATCTTGTAATATTTATCAATTCCGAGCCCAATCACTCGCGTAGGATTTTTACATTTATGGCAAGTTTGTAATCCTTCCACGATATAGAGATGATCTTTTATTATATACAACTCTTCATAATCCTTATAATCAGACCATATCCACTTTATAAATTTTGTACAATTTTCTGTATTTTGAATATACCATTTTTTTAATTCTTGATTCCATTTTGCACCAAGAGCCTTCGCTTCGTTTTTTTCTTCATATGGAACATTTAATAAAAGCATATTTTCACTCCTCAATATATTCTATCATTGATTGTTCGTCTTTCTTTCTTAAGATAAAACTTCCGGGTGGAATCATTTCTTTTTTTTCTAAAAAAATAGTTACAAATTTTTCAATCATTTGACTATCCATAATTTCATCATTCCTAACATTTGAAACTAATTGTTCAACTTTTTTATCATACACATTAGGATAGCGTGAATCAAAATATTGGAAATTCAAATAATAATTTCGTTTCCAACATTTTTCTTTTTTATCGAAAAAATACTTATAATTTGACAGATCTTTATTAGATTTCACTTTCATAATAACTTTATAATTACAACTTGGGTCTTCAAAATCTATTTCATACAAAAACAAATTTTCACTATTTGTAACTTTTGGAATCCATTTTAAAAAATCTATAGGATTTACATACTCATCATTGATATACCATGTTTTTAATTCATTGCACCATCTAGCACCTAATTTCTTTACGGTATCTTTTTCTTCATATGGAACATCCAAACAAAACAGACTCATAACACCTCCAAATTCTGCATATCAATACAAACATTTACAAAACAAATTTTCTTTTTCTATAAAATAATCGCCTAAAAAATTTTAAAGTTTGCTTTATAAATATGTTAGCATAATTTCTGTTTATTGTCGTTATTTTATATTGCTAAAACATCGCGAGCAAATTCGTCTTTACCTAAAAGATGAGCAAAAATGTAAGAATCGGAAAGCGGAACTGGAAACTTGTACGGACAAGATGCACAGGAATATTTTTTTAAGTCGCATTTTCCACTTTGCCACTTGTTCGCACAAACCGGAGAATAACCGCTTTTGTTTGTTTTTTGATTGTGCCAGCGAAGAGCAAAAACAT
>CAZJOU010000331.1:0-2367 GCA_964547685.1 uncultured Treponema sp.
GCAGCCCGGCCCTGCAAGTGTTCGCAAAAGCCGGTTTCTGCTCCGCACAGTCAATTTTTATTACTTTGAAAAGAAAACTCGATATTTAACTTATTATACAGAAAATACAGATTTGATAAAAGAGAGGCAAAAATCTGACAGTTTGCTTTTATTATGTTATAATCTGTTTATGTCAAAACTTGTTTTTATTGAGAAAAAAAATGATTTTTCTGTTCCGTCGGAAATTGCGGAACTTGTAAAAGAAAAAAGAAATCTTACAAAAGAAGAAATTGAAATATTAGAAAAAAATTTAAATACAAGTGAATATTCTGATTGGAAAAATGTTTTTGTTCCTTTAGAAAAAGATGATTTTGATTTGTCGTTAATTCGTTCTTCGCGCTTTGAAGGTTTTGTTGTTCTTGGTCGAACTAAAAAAGCAATTTTAAAACATCATAATTTAAGTTTACAAGTTGGAATTTATAATAGCATTTTGCGAAATACAATTTTAGGAAACGATTGCGTTATTCAAAATGTTTCGCTAATAGAAAATTATAAGCTAGGCGATCGAGTTTTGCTTTTTAATGTAAACGAAATTACTTGCGCAAAAAATGCTAAGTTTGGAAATGGTTATATTTTTAATGGCGAAAAAGATTCGGAACGAAAATGGATTGGAATTGCTAACGAAAACGATGGGCGCGCAATTTTACCGTTTAAATCTATAATTCCAGCAGACGCTTATCTTTGGTCTTCGAATCGCGATGATTGTGAACTTTTGCGTCGTTTTGTGGAACTTACAGATGCGGAAAGTGCAGTTGGTTTGCAAAGTGCGTCGGGGGCGCAAACTTCGCAACCTAAACAGAATACTTTTGGCATAATTGGAAACAATGTCGTTATAAAAAATACTTTTTCTATAATTGATTCTAAAATTGGCGATTACGCTTATATAAAAGGTGCTTCTAAAATAAAAAACGTAACAATTCTTTCTGGCGAAGACGAAGTTAGCCAAATTGGCGAAGGCGTAGAAATGGTAAACGGAATTATGAATGCCGGAAGTCACGTTTTTTATCAAGCGGTTGCGGTTCGCTTTGTAATTGGCAGAAATTGCCAATTAAAGTATGGCGCGCGACTTTTAAATTCGTTCTTGGGCGACAATTCTACCGTTTCTTGTTGCGAACTTTTAAACAATATGATTTTCCCGTTCCACGAGCAGCACCACAATTCTTCGTTCTTAATTGCGTCTACCGTTATGGGCCAAAGCAATATTGCCGCTGGCGCAACTATTGGAAGTAATCACAATTCGCGAAGTCCAGACGGCGAAATTGTTGCGCATCGTGGATTTTGGCCAGGACTTTGTTCCGATTTTAAGCACAACAGTCGTTTTGCAAGTTTTGTGTTGGCTTCTAAAGGTTCGTATCAATACGAATTAGATGTTCAATATCCGTTTTGTTTGCTTGCCCCGGGCGATAGTCCTACAAGCCCTGTTCATATTTTGCCGGCTTGGTGGTTTATGTACGATATGTACGCAATTGTGCGAAATCGCTATAAATTTGCAAAACGCGACAAACGTTTTGTAAAAGTTCAAAATATAGAAACGAATCCGTTTGCGCCAGATTCTATGCAAGAAGTTTTGTTTGCAATAAAAAGAATTATAGAACTTACAAGTTCGGGGCTTTCGTTAAGTCGCCAAGATGCAAAAGATTTTCTGCATCAAAATCCAGATTCTAAAATGACTTTAACAGATATGCAGTCGCAAAAAAAGTTTGGAGCAACAATTTATAAGCCTGTTCAAGGTTATAAAATGTATAGAAAAGTTTTAAAATACTTTTGTGTGCAAACTTTAAAAGAATATTGCGAACAAAATAATGTTGAACTTTCTACGGAACTTGTCTTAAAAATAAAAAAATATCCGCTTTTTACAAAATGGCAAAATGTTGGCGGACAAATTATTCCAGACGAAAAAGTGCAAAATCTTTTTGAATTAATAAAAGCGAAAAAAATAAATTCTTGGTGCGAAGTTCACGAATTTTACAACAAATGCCAAGTTGAATATTTGAACGAAAAAACTCGTTACGCAATTTTTTTGTTAGAAGAACTTTATTCCGACAAAATAGAAAATTTTTCAAAAGCAATTTTTAAAGATATTGCAAACGACGTTTCTGTTTTTGCAGAAGAAATGTACAATTCGTCTGTTTCTAGCCGCGAAAAAGATTTTACAGATTATTATCGCGCAATGGTTTACAAAAACAAAGAAGAAATGCAAGCGGTTTTGGGGTCTGTAAATAACAACGATTTCTTAAAAGAACTAAAATTGGATACACAAAAGTTTATTCAGTTTGTAAAAGTTGCATTTTCAAAGTTATAGGTTTGTTGAATTGTTCGTGTCATTAT
>CAZJOU010000332.1:0-2366 GCA_964547685.1 uncultured Treponema sp.
CAAAACAACGCTATTTATATTGCATAACAGAAACAAGATTTTCTAACACGGCAGATGGAACTTGCGGAAATCTTACAGATGTTACTTTAATTTCTGTATATGGTGAACAAGGCGAACGTGGAGCAATATATTTAGGGCATTATGTAGACAATCAAGCGTGTTATGATGATAACAAGCCAGCAGTTTTTACAGGTGATTATTACCTAAACACAACAGACGGCTACATTCACGTTTACGACAAAGACAGTGATTTATGGGCAACACTAACTTCTTACGATGATTATCGTTACAGTATAGCAATGAATGACATAATAGAAGCAGTAAACAGCACTCAACTAGAAACATTCGTAACGGCTAAAACTGGTTGGTTTGAAAACCTAGCCGTAGGAATAATTCAATCGCAGAAATTATTTTCAAAAGAAATAACTTTAGTTCCAACAACCGATAGCGAAGGAAACGTAACAGGTGGCGGGATTATCCAAAGCAACAACTATTCAGAAACAGACCAAATAGGTTGGCAAATAGACTACGACGGCAACGCAACTTTTAACAATGCAACTGTTAGGGGAAATATAGAAAGTTCAACTATAAGTGGAGGTTCTATAACTATAGGAAAAGACAACGATAATGATGACAGTTATTTTGAAGTCGATAAAGACGGTGTTGCAACTATGAAAAATGCTATTGTACAAGGCATATTAAAATTAAAAGTTTATACTACTACTCCCGGTAATTTAGAAGAAGGCGAAATAGTATTATATAATGGAGAATAAAAATGAGTTCTTTATCTGGTTATTATTTACGCGTCAAGTGTAATTCTAAAAATTATGATTTTTATACTTGGATTTCTAAAAGATATTTTTATAAAGATATTGCTCTAATTATTGAAAATAACTATATTCCAGAATATGCTCCTTTAATTCCTATAGATGATTTAATTAATGCTGGATTAGAAGAATATATTTCTCCTATACGTGTAAAATTAAATAATAAATATTATACGCTTCTTTTTTCTACGATAAATCGAGATAATAATACAAACGATGGTGTGGACTTAAATGTTCAATCACCTTCTTCTGGTTTTGGCACATTTACTTTTACTGTAACAATAGATAAAGGATCAGCCCAAAGAATAGGGATGCGTTATAAATGGCATTTAACAAGTACTCTACAATCTCATTCAAGCGAAACTCTTTCAACTTCTTTACAAGAAACGGATTTTTATAATAGTAAAGAAACTGTAGCCTTACTTGGAGATGGAATTTATACGGTAACTTTTACAACGACACGAGATAGAAATTTGAGTGCAGAAATTATAGGCGATGAAACAGAAACAATTCAAGTATTAAAATTTACTAGTGATGAATTTTCCAGTATAACTTTTAATATTAATTTTACAAAATATGATTCACTAACCACAGAAGAAAGAGAAGAGGGCCAATGGATAACATAGTTTTATTTTTTTAACCAAGTATAATATTTTATAAGTTCACAATTTTTATCTTTTGTAAAATAAACAGAATTTTCTGAATTTTCTAAATTTATATGAAAATTTCCATATATTTTTAAAAATTCTCCACCGCCTCTGTTTTCTTCCGAAGAAATTGAAATTAGAATATAATTTTTTATGATAGTAACATTTTTTGTTTCATTTGGAGTTATGGTAAATTCATAGGCTAAATCTTTATTAGTTTCACCATAACAATAATAAATTTCTGCATTTACTGAATAATTAGAATTATTTGTAAATATTGCAGTTACATTTATTGTATCTGGGTTATCTGGAATTGTTGTATTTTCCTTACTATCCATATCAGTATCGCATCCCATTAAAAAAAATACTCCAATAAGAAGAAAAATTCCCCATAATTTTTTCATACTTGAAATTATCAAACTAAAGTGCTAAAAAATCAAGTATTAAAATAATGGGGCGGAAAAAATGGAAGAAACAGAAAAAATACGGAAGCCTAGAAGCCGTGAGCGTGTCAAAGGTAAGCATAACAAAGGAACACAACGAGTGTTATTTCAAGTATCTTGCCAACCAAAAGAAAGGGAAGCAATAAAGCAACTAGCCAAAGAAAAAGGCATAACAGTAAGTTCGCTAATAATTTCTTCGGTGCTAGGAAAGTAGACAAAATGCGGAGCGTAAAAACTCCCTTTTTTAATTAGAATTCGTAACAATTCGTGGCACAAATCACTAATTCACAAACGCCACAAAATTCATTTCTCGCCACTCCATCTTATTTTTTGGCGACACCACAAATCTAAAGGGCATAAAAATAAAACTTAATTTAAACAAAAAAAACGGCGACTACCTAGTTTCCTACGTACGCTTCGCATACTTGGTTCTGGCCTCTAGGGGTGGA
>CAZJOU010000333.1:0-2347 GCA_964547685.1 uncultured Treponema sp.
GAAATCGCAAAGCCGGACAGTTTATTATTTTGCAAGTTGACACGGACTTTGGCGAAAGAATTCCGCTTACAATTGCGGACGCAAACGCAGAAGAAGGTTGGATTGCGCTTGCTTTTCAGGCAGTTGGTGCAACAACTTACAAACTTTCACAAAAAAATGTTGGCGACGAATTAGCCGCATTGCTTGGCCCACTTGGAAATCCTTCTGTAATAGAAAAGAAAAACGGTCCAGTTGTTGTTGTTGGCGGTGGCTTCGGCGTTGCTCCTTGCTATCCTATTGTTCAGGCGCACAAAGCAATTGGAAACAAAGTTATTGTTGTAATTGCGGCGCGCACAAAAGATTTGCTTATTTACGTAGACGAAATGAAATCCATTGCAGACGAAGTTATTATTATGACAGACGACGGTTCTGCTGGTCGCAAAGGCGTTTCTACAGTTCCGCTTAAAGAAATGTGCGAAAGTCAAACTCCGCCAGCGGAAGTTATTGCAATTGGTCCGCCAATAATGATGAAATTCTGCGCGCTTACAACGCAGCCTTACAATATTCCAACTACAGTTTCGTTAAACACAATTATGATTGATGGAACTGGAATGTGTGGCGGTTGCCGAGTTACAGTTGGTGGCGAAATGAAGTTCGTTTGTGTAGACGGACCAGAATTCGACGCTCACAAAGTTGACTGGGACAATATGATGATGCGTATGAAATCTTTTAAAACACGCGAAACAGAAGATTATCATAAATGCAAGTTGGATTCGGCTCAGTAAAATTTTACTGTCATTGCCGTACTTGATACGGCAATCTTTAATAGATTATCGGGTCAAGCCCGATAATGACATATTTATTTTGACGTTCTAAATTAGGAAAAATCAATATGGCACATAAAACAATAGAAGAATTAGATAAAATTGCCAAAGAAGAGTTGGCAAAAATAGAAAGTTTACAAACTATTACAAATAAAGACAGAATGGCAATTCCGCAGCAGGAAATGCCAAGTCGCGAACCAAAAGCGCGGGCGCGCCAAATGGCAGAAGTTGCTTTGGGTTATACAGAAGCACAAGCAGTTGTAGAAGCAAACAGATGCTTGCAATGTAAGAACAAACCTTGCATTAGCGGATGTCCAGTTGGAATTCAAATTCCAGATTTTATTGAAAAAATTGTACAGAAAGATTTTAAAGGCGCAGTTGATAAAATTAAAGAAACTTCGCTGCTTCCTGCAATTTGCGGACGCGTTTGCCCACAGGAAAAACAATGTCAAGGTCAATGTACAGTTGGAAAAGTATTTAAGTCGCCAGAAAAAGCCGTTTCTATTGGTAGATTGGAACGCTTTGTTGCCGACTGGGAACGCGAAAACAACAAAGTTACAATGCCAAAAATTGCCGCAAAAACAGGAAAAAAAGTTGCAGTTGTTGGTTCAGGTCCTGCAGGACTTACAGTTGCGGCAGATTGCGCACGCGCTGGTCACGATGTTACAGTTTTTGAAGCGTTCCACAAAGCCGGTGGCGTTATGATGTACGGAATTCCAGAGTTCCGACTTCCAAAAGCGATTGTTCAAAACGAAATAGAAAATCTTAAAAAGATTGGCGTAAAGTTTGAACTGAACTTTTTAGTTGGTCGCACAGACACTTTGGATCAGCTTTTAAGCGAAAAAGGATTTGACGCAGCGTTCGTTGGAACTGGCGCGGGACTTCCTAAGTTTATGCACATTCCAGGCGAAAACTTAATTGGCGTTTTTAGTGCAAACGAATATTTAACTCGCGCAAACCTTATGAAAGGTTACGATAAAGAGCACGCCGCAACTCCAATTTACGAAGCAAAGCACGTTGTTGTTTGCGGAGCAGGAAACGTTGCAATGGATGCGGCAAGAATGGCGTTCCGTTTAGGAGCCGAACAAGTTGACATTGTTTATCGCCGAACACGAAAAGAAATGCCTGCGCGATTGGAAGAAATTGCCCACGCAGAAGAAGAAGGCGTAAACTTTAGATTCTTGGAAAATCCAGTAGAAGTTTTAGGAACAGAAGATGGACACGTTCGTGGCGTTAAAGTTTTAAGTTATGAACTTGGCGAACCTGACGCAAGCGGACGAAGAAGCCCAGTTCCAATTCCTGGAAGCGAACACGAACTAGAATGTGATGCAATGATTGTTGCGCTTGGAAATGGTTCAAATCCGCTTTTGGTAAAAACAACTCCGGGATTAAATCAAGATGCAAAAGGACACATTACAGTTGACGAAAAACAGGCTACAAGCAAAGCAAAAGTTTGGGCTGGTGGCGACATTGTTTTGGGCGCAGCAACTGTAATTCTTGCAATGGGCGAAGGACGCAAAGCCGCCGCCGGAATTAACGAATAT
>CAZJOU010000334.1:0-2347 GCA_964547685.1 uncultured Treponema sp.
TAGAGGCTTTTATGAAATCTCCAAAAGAACTTTCTGTTGACCAAAAATTAATAAAACTAGCAAAAGAAATTGTTGAACTTACGCCCGAAAAAGATGATTTGCCACTAAAAATTGTTCAACTTTTAATAAAAGACGAAGAAATACAAGCAGTGCAAGATTATGCAAACACAGTTTCTATTGTTCGCTTAGGATTTAACGATCATGGTCCAGTTCATATGCGAACTGTATGTAAAAATAGTCTTAAGATGTTAAAAATTTTATACACAAAGCAAATAAAAACAAGTTTAGAAAAAGAAGGCGCAGGCACTTTTGCAGATAGCGTTTCGGCAGTTATTCTTGCAAGTTTTTTACATGATTACGGAATGTCTATTGCGCGCCAAGACCACGAACTTTATTCTGGCATTTTGGCACTTCCAAAAATAAACGAAATTTTAGATAAAGTTTTGCCAGAAAAAAAAGATTTAAAACGCAAAGTTACAATTCGTTCGCTTACACTAGAAGGCATAATTGGGCACATGGGAACGCGACGCATTCATTCTATAGAAGCGGGATTAATTTTAATTGCGGACGGTTGCGATATGACAAAAGGTCGCGCGCGAATTCCTATGGAAATTAGCACAAAACCTAGCGTTGGCGACATTCATAAATATTCGGCAAATTCTATTGAATCAGTAAAAATTTATAGTGGCGAAGAAAAACCTATAAAAATAGAAGTAAAAATGAGCGCAGATGTTGGATTTTTTCAAATAGAAGAAGTTCTTTTGCAAAAAATTAATTCAAGTCCGGCAAAATCGCTTGTAGAACTTTACGCAGGAGTAGAAGGCCAAGAAATGAAAAAATATTTGTAGATTGCGTTTGTAGATTGTACATTTTTTTTATATACTGCAAACATTATGAAATTTAAAAAATTACTTTGCAGCATATTTACAGTGTTTTGTGCTTTTTATATTTTTTCGGAAGATAGCGAAACTCTGGTGGTTGAGCCTGTCGCACCGAAGGTCGCGTCAGC
This sequence comes from uncultured Treponema sp., assembly GCA_964547685.1. Lineage (GTDB taxonomy): Bacteria > Spirochaetota > Spirochaetia > Treponematales > Treponemataceae > Treponema_D. The sequence continues at coordinate 1,010 of CAZJOU010000334.1, forward strand.
AACCACCAACGTTAAAAGTGAAACCACCGAACAGCAAAAGCCCGCTTTTATAAACGGTTTAATTGCAACTAGCGAAACTTTAGGAAGCAACGTTATTTTAGCAAGTTTTAATCGCTTTGTATTTCAATTTGATTACGCAAAAACTTCTTGGGATTCAATTTACGACAATTTAAGTCATCAGTGGGTTTGGGACCAAGATACTTTTGTTGTAAATCAATTAGGACATCCGTATCAAGGTTCATTTTATTTTGCAGCGGGCAGGGCAAACAACTTTAATTTTTACCAATCAATTCCGTTCAACATTTTAGGAAGCGTAACTTGGGAATATTTTGCAGAATTAGACAGACAAGCATTTAATGATTTAATCTGCACAACTTTTGGCGGAGCGGCAATTGGCGAAGTTTTTCACAGACTTTATATAGAAGCAGCAAGTCAAAAATCAGTTGCAGCATTTTTGTTAAGTCCAATGGACGCGCTAAATTCGTTAATTACAGGTAACGTTTCTGTTCGCGACACAAAAGAAGGCGTTACAAGTTTAGAAAATTTTATAAACTTTGGCGCACTTTTTGAAAACACAACTTCCGAACATAAAAACTATAACTTTAATGACAACATTATTGGAAATCTTTACGCCGGATTTAATCTAGTTTACGGAAATCCATTTTCGTCGGAAAAATCAATTCCATTTTCTTATTTTTTATTTAATTTAAATGCTGGCGGAACTTTAAACTATTACCAAGTTCGTGCAAATATCGAAGGAAACTTGTTTAGATTTGGAACTATTTATTCAGAAAAAAGCAAATTTTCGGCTTCTTTAGCAATGACTTTTAAGGTTGATTGGACAAAAATTACAAGTTATTCTGTAAATGGCTTAGGAATTCTTTTTTCTGCAAACAATGAATTAAATAGCGGATTTTCTATAAATCAACGTTTAAATTTAAGCGGAACATTTTTTGCAACTGGCGACTGTTACGCTCTTTACCGCGACTATATTTCGCTCCCAGACGACGGAAAAGAACGCAGACTTTACGACTACGGAGCCGGTTTTTACGTGCGATACAATTTTTGCGTTACTCAAAAATATTTTGGAAAATTTGCGCTAGACGCTTTATGTTTAGGTCTTTTTGATTTTGAAACAGCAGTTCCGTCTTATGCGCAAAAAGGTGCGACTTACATAACGGAAATATCTGCTTTTTACGAACACGTTGTGCGAAAAAACATTTCGCTTGGCGTAAAAGGCACATATTACTTTAAGTACGAAAACAACTACGGCGGCGAAAACGTAAACGAACACATTTTTAGCGCAAGTTTGTATTCTACACGAAAAATAAAATAGTG
>CAZJOU010000335.1:0-2341 GCA_964547685.1 uncultured Treponema sp.
AACTAGTATTTTTGCAACAACATTAGCAACTACACCAAACAAGTAGATTCCGTGTCGGAGCACGGAATGACGCGTTAAACGGCGAACACGACGTTCGCCAAGAGCGCCTAAAACTTGCAAGGCAAGTTTTAATGGAACGGAAATTACACGAAGTAATTTCTGTTCCTAGGGATGACGCACACAACGGCGAACACGACGTTCGCCTAGAGCTCCTAAAACTTGCAACGCAAGTTCTAATGGAAATAAAATGGCAGGTCGTACATATAGATAGTTGCGCTTGCACAACAAAAGCAACCACAACGGCGGACAGGACGTCCGCCAAGAGCTCATAGAACTTGCGAAGCAAGTTCTAATGGAAAGGAAATTGCAGGAAGCAATTTCCTTTCCTACTTACCAACCAAATCTCATTCCTACATAGGCACCAAAACCAGAACCTTGGCAACTGCGCGAAAAATTTGCGCCTTGAGCGGAAACGCCAAAATCTAATTCGGCAACTCGAAAATTTATCATAAATGCAACTTGATGAACAAAAACTTCGTTTAGAAATGCACTAGAAAACTTTGCGCCAAGAATGTTAAATAATCTTGCTTCTGCGCTAAAACTATATTCAAGATACGCTTTTGCGTAATTTGTCCACGGATATTTTACGCCAAAACCCAAAAGTGCATTAAACGCAACATTTCTTCCAAACGGCTTCCATGATATTTCTGCGCCAGTTCTAAAAGGTCGCGAAATCCACAGTTTTTCTGTGCCATAATCAACATCATCAGAATTATATTCAACTTCGCCACCATCAGAAATTAAGTCAAATAAATCGTCTGCGTTATAAGTCATTGTGTAATCTACCAAAGCAGAATAAGATGTGTGGCCCGGCACAATCGGAAGACGAATATACCCGCGCCCAGCCAATGTGCGTAAAATTTGATATTCTGCCGAAGACGCTAAATCAAAGCCCCAACCTTCGTTCATTCCGCTAAAAATATTAAAGTCGCTAAGTCCATCTTCAAAAAGTGGATGCAAATCTGAACAACTAGAAAATTTTATGCTAGCAGTTAAATCCGTTTCTATGCTGCCACCAGAATCGTTTACAAATTTTGCGTTTATATCTTTTGCTTCTGCATGTAAAAGCGGAACAAAAATTGAAGGACTAAAACTAACTCTAAAACCTAAAAGTTCAAAAGCAACATCATTTGTAACGAAAAAAAACATATTTGCATCTAAGTCGCCGCTGGTTTGTAAAGTTTCGTTTAATTCGTTTCCGTAACCAATAAAATCAAATAAATCTTTAGAAATACTTCCCATTCCGTAAGAATCTACGCCAGTTGTAAGCGCAACAGAAACTCCGTTTTTTAAGTTTAGTTTTGACCAAAACGACGCAAATAGCGAAAAATTAAATTCAAGTCCACGTTTGTCTATTCCGTCTGCAATTTCTTTGCAATCTATTACAAATTCTTTTTTTAAAATGTCGTTTGTTGAAAAATAACTGTTAGAAAGTCCAAGATTTGCATCAAAACCAATTTCAAAAATTCGGTTTTCGTAGTCCATTCGTTGGCAAAATGCATTATCAATAGAAGAAAATAAAATAAAAACGGAAGAAATAAGAAAAATCAACTTTTTCAATTTATTCCTCCCAAACCGTAACTTTTCCGTTCGTTTTTATTTTTACGGCAAGATTCACCGAAAATTCTGCGTTTCTTGGAATTCTTAAAATGCCGTTTGGTAATTCTACATTTACCGTTGGACAAAATGGATAAGTTTTAAGCATTGTTTTTACATCAGAAGTGTAAATTTTTAAATTTCCATTAGAAAGGAAAAATTCATAATTTGGATTTTTTAATCCACTTATATTATCTGGTGACTTAAAAACCATTGAACCTTTTGTGTTATCTGCGTAAGAAAAAAGTCCATTTTTTATTTTGTAAACAAGTTTTCCGCTTTCTATAATATCTATGTACTTTTCAAAATCTTCTAAATCTGTGGCTTCGTCGCGACTAAAAACATCTTCGTCGGAACTTTTTCCAGAAAGAGCAAGAATGTCTACGGTTGTAATTTCATCTTCATCATCTTGAATTTTTATTGCAAGTGGAAATTCCATTCTTACATTAATGGTTATTTTTCCAGAAGTATTTTTTAATTCTTCATACGCTTCTTTAGAAAGCGTAACTTTTTTTGTTAGGCCGCTAAGAATAACGCTATACACAACAGAAATATTTTCTTCTTTTTGCGACTTTGTATTTATAATGTCTGCTAAATCTGCGTAACCAGAAGCCGATTCTTCAGAAAGCGTGTTTATAACAGTTTTATTTTCGTCAAAAACTAATTCTTCGTTTTTAGAAGTTTG
>CAZJOU010000336.1:0-2337 GCA_964547685.1 uncultured Treponema sp.
CAACCGTGTGCAGCAAAAACGGATTTCTGCGGAAGCACAGACAATTTTGATGAATACATTAAAACTCGACATTTGACCTACATTTTCGTATGTTATTTTAGCGTTTCGGCTACGTATTCAAATGCGTCGCTTCTGGCCTGCACTAAAATGTCTTTGTCGCGAACAATGTCTGCAATTCCTAAAGTTAGATTTCCGGCTTGCAAAGTTCCGGTAATTTCGCCTGGTCCGCGCAATTTTAAATCTTCATTTGCAATTACAAATCCGTCTGTACTTTGGCGAAGAACTTTCATTCGTTCAATTCCAGTTTCTGTAATTTTTTTGCTGTAAATTAAAAAACAATAAGATTGCGCATTTCCGCGTCCAACTCGGCCACGAAGCTGATGTAATTGCGCTAAACCAAATCGGTCTGCTTGTTCAATAACAATGCAAGTTGCGTTTGGAACATCAACTCCAACTTCTATAACTGTTGTTGCCGCAAGAACTTGTATTTTTCCCGCCTGAAAATCTTTTAATATTTTAATTTGCTCTTCTTCTGGAACTTTTGAATGAACCAATGCGCAATTAAATTCTGGATAAACGTTCTGTTTTAAATTCTTAAAGTTTTCTTCCGCAGATTTTATTTGAACAGATGAATTTTCGGTTTCAGAAATATTATTTTCAGAATCTATTGCCGGATAAACAAAATACGCTTGTTTTCCTTGTTTAAGTTGACTTCTAACCGCTTCGTAAGCGTTTTTTTCGTTTCCTTCTTTTACAAGATAAGTTTGAATTGGCTTTCTTCCAGCTGGCATTGTACGAATTACGCTAACATCTAAGTCGCCAAAAACGGTAAGTGCTAAAGTTTGCGGAATTGGCGTTGCGCTCATCATTAAAAGGTGCGGTTCAAATGTGATTTTTGGCTCTGATTCTGTGTGTCGGCCTTTTTCCAAAATTAATTGCCTTTGAACAACGCCAAAACGATGCTGTTCGTCTATTACGGCAAGTTGCAAATCGTTATAAATAACTTGTTTACTAAAAAGTGCGTGCGTCCCAATTACAATATTTATTTCGCCACTTTTTAGCGCTTTTAAAAGTTGCGCTCTTCCAGCGGATTTTACATTTCCAGTTAAAAACGCTACGTTTACGCCAAGTGGCTCTAAAAGTTTTGCGGCAGATTCTGCGTGTTGGCGCGCAAGAATTTCTGTTGGAGCCATAAAAGCACATTGACCTTTCCAACTTATTATTCGTAAACAAGCAAAAAAAGCAACTAAAGTTTTTCCTGAACCAACATCGCCTTGTAAAAGTCGTTGCATTGTAAATGGCGGACGTTGCAAAGCAACTTGTTTTTGTAAATTGTTTTGCAATTCTGCGCGTTCTTTGTAGCCTTTATCAATGTCGGCATTCATTTGATTTATTACAAAAACTTGATCTGGCGTTAATTCAAAAGGTAAACGTTCTAAAAGTTGTTTTTGTAATGGCGAAAGATTTTTTACAAAATCAGATTTTTCTTGCTCTGTAAGTTCTTTTTTAGAATTATTCCATTGTTCAGTTCCAGCGTCTTTTGCTTTTTGTAAATCTGCAAGAGGAATTGAACCTTTATGACGAAAAGCGCGTTCGGCAATAATTTTTTGAAAATTAAAAAGTTCTTCGTAAATTAAAGTTTTTCGTGCTTCTTGAATTTCTGAAGGAGTTTGACTTAAGTGAATAAATTTTATTGCATCTTTTTTAGAAAGAAGATTTTGTTTTTGAATGTATTTTTCTGGAAGTTCGTTATCAAGTCCAATGTCATATTGATTTATTGCAGCTTGAATTGCTTTTCTAACGTGTTTTTGTGTAAGACCTTCGGTTAGCGAATAAATTGGTAAAATTCCCGAATCTGGCAAAGGTTGATTTTTATAATCTTCTAAATTTCCATTTTCTGAAAGTTTTGTTACATCAAAATCTGTGCTTTGAATTTGTCCGTACTTTACGTTAAAAGTTCCTGTAACGCAAATAATGCTACCAACTGGCAAAGAATGTTGTAAAAAAGGGCGATTAAAAGCAATTAAGGCAGCAGAGGCGGTTTCGTCGGAAATAATAAGTTTTAACGTTCTCATTCTGCCGTAACCAAAAAATTCGTGGGCGGTTACTTGCGCAACTGTGTGAACTTTTGCAGATTCAAACTTAGAAATAGAAACGCGTTGTCTTCTGTCTTCGTAAGCGCGCGGATAAAATTTTAATAAATCGCTTATTGTAAAAATATTAAGGCGCGCAAAAAGTTTTTCTTGCGCTGGGCCAATCCCAGAAAGCGAAGTTATTGGAGTTTTTATTTCATCAAGTTTCATTTTCTTTTACATATTAGAACAAATGTCGAGTTTT
>CAZJOU010000337.1:0-2331 GCA_964547685.1 uncultured Treponema sp.
AATTGACAAATCAATTCGGAAAACCTGCCGACTGGAAACGGCTTCCGCGTTCGGGAAATTTCGGTGGTTGAGCAACGTCGAAACCACCAGACTAGATTTATTTTCTACACTTGTGTTGTTCACTCACTTGTGCAGATGTTTCCATCGGCAGAACTTCCTCATTGTTTGTCAATTTTTATTGCTTTCCAAAAAATCTGCGTAAATCTGCAAAATCTGCGGGAGATTTTATTTTCTCAAAATCTATAAATTTTTATAAAATTATTTTTTTACATTTAGGAAATAAAAAAAATGTCGAATCCAAAATACGCTCCAGAAGAACCAATTTGCGCCATTGCAACTGCTTTAGCACCTGCCGCTCTTGGCATTGTTCGTTGCTCTGGAACAAATTGCGTAAGTTTATTATCAAAAGTTTTTTCGCGTCCAAATGCTTTGCAAGATGCTGCTGGTAACACATTAGTTTATGGTTGGATAAAAAACGGCGAAGCGAAAGTTGACGAAGTTATGGTTAGCGTTTACCGCGCGCCAAAAAGTTTTACTGGCGAAGAAATGGTAGAAATAAGTTGTCATGGCGGACCAAGTGTTGTAATGGCAATTCAAAATCTTTTGCTAAATAGCGGATTTAGACAAGCAGAACGCGGAGAATTTACTTTTCGCGCTTTTATAAATGGAAAAGCCGACTTAACAAAAGCAGAAGCTGTTCAAGAAATTATAGAAAGCCGAACAGGCGAAAGTCGTAGCCGCGCTGCCGGAAGACTTGCTGGAAATCTTTTTGAAGAAATAGAAAGCATAAAAAAGTTGATTACAGATACACTTGCTTCTATAGAAGTAGAAATTGAATATCCAGAAGACGAAGAAACTATTTCTGATACATTTGACCGAAAAAATTTGCTTTTAGCAATTAGTCGGCTAAGTCAGCTAAACGATTCATGGAAAGGCGAAAAACTTTATCAAGATGGAGCGCGTGTTGTACTTTGCGGAAAAACAAACGCTGGAAAATCTTCGCTTTTTAACGCAATTTTAAAAGAAGACCGCGCTATTGTTAGCGACATAGAAGGAACAACTCGCGATTGGCTAGAAAGTTGGGTTGATTTTGGCGGTCTTCCTATTAGACTTTTTGATACGGCTGGACTTCGCGAAACGCAAGATGTAATAGAAGCGCATGGCGTTGAACTTACAAAAAATCTTACAGAAGATGCAGATTTAATTCTTTATCTTTGCGACAGTAAAGTTGGACTTACCGATGAAGATTTGGATTTTATAAAAAGTGCAAAAAAGCCAGTTATTCTTTGTTGGAACAAAGCAGATTTACAAGATGTAAAAAATAACGTTGAAAACTTGAATGTTGCGGACGTTGTAAAAATTAGCGCAAAAAAAGGAAGTGGATTTTCTGAACTTTACAACGCAGTAAAAAAAGTTTTGCTTTCTGGAATTTCTAGCGAACGACCACAAGCAGGACTTGGTTCTGCTCGCCAAAAAGCGGCTATAGAAGAAGCGTTAGAAAGCGTAAAACATTCATTAGTTGCAGCCGATAAAGACTTTGCGCTAGATGCAACTGTTCAAGATTTAGAAGATGCACTAAATTCGCTTGGCGAAATAACTGGCGAAGTAACCGCAGACGACGTTCTTGGAAGCATTTTTAGCCATTTTTGCGTAGGAAAATAGCGAAAAGAGTATGAAAGATTACATTTTTTTTGATTTAGATGGAACTTTAACAGATTCTAGACCTGGAATTTTTGAATCGTTGCAAGCGGTTTTTGCTAATTTTGGAATAAAGAAGTCAGAAAAAGAGATGATGCCGTTTTTAGGACCAGCTCTTTGGGATAGTTTACCAAAATATTGCAATTTTACGCATGAACAATGCGAAGAAGCCGTAAAAATTTTTAGAAAAAGTTACGAAGAATCTGGAATTTACAATAATAAAGTTTACGACGGAATTGTTCCGCTTTTAGAAAAATTAAAAGCGGAAAAAAAACACATTGTTCTTGCAACCGGAAAACCAGAACCGCAAGCAAATATTGTTCTTGAACATTTTAACTTAAAAAAATATTTTGATTTTGTTGGCGGAAGTTCGCTAGATAAGTCGCGAAGCAAAAAATCGCAAGTTATTAGCTACGCGCTAAAAAGTTGCGGACTTACCGAAAACGACAAAAGCAAAGTAATTATGGTTGGCGACCGCGAAAACGACATAAATGGCGCACACGAAAATGAAATTCAAGTTGCGGCAGTTCTTTACGGTTATGGTTCAAAAGAAGAATTTATAAAAAACAAAGCAGATTTTATTTTAGAAACCGTAAAAGATTTGGAAAACTTTTTGCTAAACTTGTAGATTTT
>CAZJOU010000338.1:0-2327 GCA_964547685.1 uncultured Treponema sp.
TAGAGAATTTATAAAAGCAGCGTGCGAAAACAAAAACGCAAAAAATAAATAGATTTTGGGAAAAAATTTCCCGCAGATTTCGCAGATTTACGCAGATTTTTTGGGAATGTGATAAAAAAATCCTAAAAAGTGGGACAAAACGAGCGACGGCAAAGCCGGAAAATCGCGAGTGACGCAGCGATTTTAGCGACGTGCGGTTGAGCCCCTGCGAAACCGGAAAAATGAAAGGCCCCAAGGAAGCGTAACATCGAAGATGTAAGCGGACTGGGAAGGTTCGTTTTTCGCCGTCGCTGGGACCCGCTTTTTTGGATTTTTTTAATTGCAATATAATTTTTCTTTTCGGAGATTCCCGTGTCAAGCACGGGAATGACACGAACTTTGCAAAACTATAAAAGGAACCATTATGTCACGAGAAAAAATTGTTGTTTTAGATTTTGGAAGTCAATATGCTCATCTTATTGCAAAAAGATTTAGAATGTTGGGCTATTATTCAGAAATCGCTTTGCCTTCTTCTTCGCTTGAAGTTTTTAAGGATGCAAAAGGCGTAATTTTTTCTGGCGGACCAAGTTCCGTTTACGACGAAAACGTTCCAGACTTTAATGAAGATATTTTAACGCTCGATTTGCCGATTTTAGGTTTGTGCTACGGACATCAGCTTATGCAAAAATGTTACGGCGGAAAAGTCGGAAAAGCAGCGGTCGGCGAATTTGGATTTGCAAAGCTCAATTTGAATCCGAACGTAAAATCGCCGCTTTTTGAAGGTTTAGACGAAACAGAGCAAGTTTGGATGAGCCACCAAGACGAAGTTTTAAGCGTCGGCGAAGGATTTGAAATTATTGGTTCTACAAAAGATTGCAAAGCGGCAGCGGCGCAAAATATTTCAAAAAAACGATTTTCGCTGCAATTCCATTGCGAAGTAAAAGACACGATTCACGGAAACATAATTTTTGAAAACTTTGCAAAAATCTGCAAAATGCCAAAAAATTGGGACGAAGACACAGTTTTAAAAACAATCCTTGAAAACATAAAAGTTCAAGCCAAAGATAAAAACGTTTTGCTTTTCCTTTCTGGTGGCGTTGATTCTACAATAACTTTTGCACTTTTAAACAAGGCTTTGGGACAAGAAAGAGTTTTGGGACTTCATATTGATAACGGATTTATGCGAAAAAACGAAAGCAAAAACGTAGCCGAAGCATACAAGAAGTTCGGTTTTAATAATTTTATTGTAAAAGACGCTTCCGAAAGTTTTTTGCAAGCAATAAAAGGCTTAACCGACCCGCAGAAAAAACGAATGGCAGTTGGCGAAAATTTTATAAAAGTCCGCGACGAAGTTTTAAAAAAGCAGAATTTGGACGAAAACCAATGGCTTTTAGCGCAAGGAACGCTTTATCCTGACATTATAGAAAGTGGCGGAACAAAAAATTCCAACACAATTAAAACGCATCACAATCGCGTAGAAGGAATTCAAAAACTAATTGCAAAAGGATTGATAATTGAGCCGATTCGTGATTTGTACAAAGACGAAGTTCGCGCAATAGGAAAAAAACTTGGACTTTCAGACGAACTTGTAATGCGCCATCCTTTCCCGGGTCCTGGACTTAGCATAAACGTTCTTTGCTACGACGGAAAAAGTTGGAGCGAAAAAGACAGCGAAGAATACAAGGCTGCGCAAAAAGAACTTGATTCTGTTGTATTCACTCAGTTTTGCGAACATTGCACGCAAAGCCTAAAACGCTCTGTTTTGCCAGTTCGTTCGGTTGGCGTTCAAGGCGATTTTAGAACATACAGATTTCCAGCCTGCCTAACTTTTAGGGAAGAAAATCCGGTGGTTGATGGAAAAAGCGCGGTGGTTGAGGTTCTCGAAACCACCAAACCAAACGGAAGATTTTTTCACATTCCGAAAATCCGCGAAAAAGTGGAAGCGGCTTCTAGCACAATTACAAACGGTGCAAAATACATAAACCGAACAGTTATAAAACTATATCAAAAAGCGGACGCAAAAGACGAAGATTTTAAACTTTTAGAAGGTTACTGTACAAAAGAACGATTAGACCAGCTTCGCGAAGTTGACAACATTGTGCTAACTGAACTTCACAAATCTGGTTGGTATAACAAGATTTTCCAGCACTTAACGATAGATTTGCCTTACGCAACAAAAGAAGGGCGCGCAAGTTTTGTGCTTCGTCCAGTTTGCTCCGAAGACGTAATGACCGCGCGCTTTGCTTGGCTTCCACAAGAAATAATAAGCGAAATTGTTCACAAAATTGCAAAACTAGATTTTGTAGACGCGCTATTTTTTGACGCAACAAACAAACCGCCGGCTACGT
>CAZJOU010000339.1:0-2316 GCA_964547685.1 uncultured Treponema sp.
AGGACGTACGTTATGAACGAAAAAAATATTGTTGTTGCAATGATTGCTTTTATTGTTGCAGGCGTAATTTTTATGGCAGTTGGATTTTATTTTTCTTCTGCAAAATATCAAAAAGCACTAGAAGATAGCCGCGAAAACGCAGAGGACAAGAGAAAAGCCGTAATTATGGGAAAACTTTGCGGAATAATTGCGCTTGCGCTTGGCGGCTTAACCATTGCGGCTGGAATAATTATAAAAGTTATGCCACAAATCTTTCATTACTTAGCATTCGTCTACATTTTAGCACTAATTGCCTGTTTTGCAGCGTTGTTTTTTTATTTTGGACGAAAGCGGTAAACGTAAAGGGCTTTTCGTGGTTCCACTTCGTTCCATTGCTTCGCAACTCGCTTCGCTCGCCACTACAATCCCGCGTAAAGTTATTTTTGCAGAATTAATATCTTTTTCGCATTTAATAGTATTTCTTTGTCATTCGCAAAACTTTTAATGTCTTTGCCCGAAGAACCGCAATCTACGATAATTTCTAGCGTTTCGGAATTGTCTTCGGCAATTTTTTGTAGGTGAACAATTCTTGCGTCGCCGTTTTTGTCGTTCTTATCGTAAATAAAATTGTATTTTGTGCTACGCATTGCGGAATGTTCTTTTCTTAGCGAAATTAACTTTTTCATAAAACTAATTTCATTTGCAAACATTCCAGAATCAATTTCTTTCCAAGGCATACAACGACGATTATCTGGGTCAAATCCGCCTGGAAGTAAAATTTCTGTTCCATAATAAATACAAGCGGAACCCGGCATACAAAAAAGCAAAACTAAAGTTTGCCAAGCTAAAGTTTTGTTTCCGCCGCAGCGATTTAATATGCGAATTGTATCGTGGCTATCCATTTGATTAAAAAGCACACGATTTGTTTGGCGAAAATACATAGAAAAACATCTGTTTATTGCATATTCAAATTGTTTTACGTTCCAGTTTTTGTTGCAACAAAAATCAGCAATTCCGTTTTGCAAAGGATAATTCATAACAGAATCGTATTCGTCGCCACGTAGCCAAGGAAGTGAATTGTGCCAAATTTCGCCAATAATGTAAAAATCTGGTTTTAGCGAAACTAGCGCTTTTTTTAATTCTTTGCAAAAAACGTGCGAAACTTCGTTTGCAACATCTAAGCGAATTGCGTCTATGTCGTAATTTTTTACCCAATTTGCGCAAATATTTATAAGATATTTTCTACATTCAGGATTATTTGTGTTCAACTTTGGCATAAAATCTACAAAGGCAAACGAATAGTATTTTCCGTTGCCTGCATTTCCTTTTTTGTAGCCAAACGCTGGTTCAACAAAATTAAAATTGTTTACCATAAACCAATCTTTGTATTTTGACTTTTCGCGATTTTGCCAAACATCTTGCCATTGCTTAAAAAACCAACCAGAATGATTAAAAACGCCGTCGAACATAACTTTTATGCCACGTTTGTGCGCTTCTTTTACGTAAGTTTTTACAATTTCAGAATTTCCAAACTCTTCGTCAATTTGTTCATAATCGTCTGTATTGTATTTGTGCTGACTTGTAGATTTATTTATTGGCGTTGTGTAAATTCCAGTAATTCCAAGATTTTTTAAATAATCAAGTTTGTCTATAATTCCTTGAATGTTTCCGCCATAAACTGGTTCGCCAATGTCGTTTTTGTACGAAACTTCTTCGCCAAATTTTTGCCAAGGCAAAAGATTTTTTGGAACAAAATTGCTTTTTCCTCTGCAAAATCTAGATGGAAAAATTTGATACCAAATAGTTTTTTCCGCCCATTCTGGAACTTTGCAAATATCCGCGCTATTCATCCAAGGAAAAACAAAAAATCCGTGTTTGTTTCCGCCATTTTCAAATTGTTCTTTTGTAAAAAATCCTTCGTAAGTGTAAAAATATTCTTCGCCGTCGCCTAAAATTCTAAAATAATAAGAAAGTCGCTTAAATTCTGGTTTTGTGGTAAAAGTCCATCTAAAATGTTCTTGAAGTTCTTTTTTTTCTAAAATTTCTTGTTCTTTTCCGTTCCAAGCCCAATCGCCACCCATAATTCCGCCAGAAAATGGGTCGCCAAAAACTATAAAAATGCGTTGAACATCTTTTCCAGTTAGAATGTTTATTTCTAAAGTGTCTTCGTCTAAAGGATAGCAAAAATTGTCAAAAGACAAATGCTGAATTGCCGCTAAATTCATTTTGCCATTCTAACTTAAAGATTTTGTTTTTGCTAGGTCAAATGTCGAGTTTTAGTTCAAACCAATAAAAATTGTCTGTGCGGAGCAGAAACCGGCTTTTGCGAACACTTTG
>CAZJOU010000340.1:0-2312 GCA_964547685.1 uncultured Treponema sp.
GTTATGAAAAAAGCAATGAACTTACTTTTAGTTCCATTCTTGGAAAAAATGTAAGCTAAAGGATTTATATTTGCCTACAATATTTTTATTTTTACGCCAAGTAAAAAGTTTACGCCTTTTATATCGGAAGATGATTTTTGCCCCAAATCTTCGTAAACTTCGTCTTCATCGCTTGTTTTAGAATAAAGGTCGCCTTTTTCTGTTCTAAAATAAAAAAGTGTAGAAAAGCCAAGCGATAAATCTAAAAATTTTGTTAGGTACAAAGAAGATTCTATATTTAATTTTAAGTAATTAAAATAAGATTTTTGTCTTTGCCTGTAATATATTTTGTAAAATGATTTGTCGCTATTTTGCGCAAAATGCGTGTCTACCGAATAAAAATATGCAAATGGCGACATTAAAACAGAAAAACCTGCTTTGAATTTTTCGCTAAAATCAAATGCCGTTGCAATTCCTAGCCAAGAAAAGAATGTTTGCCTTTCATAGTCAATTTCGGCAAGTTTTTTCGTTTTTCCTGTTTCTGAATCGTAATAAGGATAATGTGTTGAACTTTCGTCGTACCAATAATGTTTTCCATCGCTATACCAACCTTCGCATTTTTCACGGGCGAACGAATCGTACAAATATTGCGCTTTTAAAACTGACGAAATAGAAAAGCCACAAAAAGGTTTAAAATTATATTTTAGCAAAACAGAAAAATCGTAATTATTTTGTGCATAATTTGTTCCAACAGAATAAGTGGTTTTCATAGAATAATCAGATGTATTTAACCAGTCTGAATCTTGCATTTTTCCGCTATCTTCTGGAATAGAAGTAAAAAAATCTGCTTGCAAATAAAAATTTTTAATTTCAAAATTGATTTTTCCACCGTACAAAAAAAATTTTTTATCCCATTCAAGAAAACTTATTTTTTTAGATTTTGGGTAACTTCTATAAATTGATTCTCCTAAAGTTCCGTTTGCGTAGCCAAAAATTGGTTCTATATTTAGATGAATATTTAAATTTGAAATTTTTTGTGAGTTAAATATTTGCGAGTTAGCAAAAAAAGATAAAAAAAATATGAAAAGAAAAAAAAGTAACTTTTTCAAATTAATAGTTTTAGGGCTGTCTAAAAAATTTAAGACAGCCCCACTTAGTTATTTTGCGTTAATAATGTCAATTTCTGTAATTTTTTGTTTTACAGATTCTTCTGCTTTATCAAGCTTGTCTGTAATTTCCTGTTTTGTTTGATTAGCATCTTCTTCGGCAGCGGCTTTTACAGCATCTTTTGTAGCACAACCAGAAACAGCAAAAACTGCAGCAACTAAAAGCAAAGTTTTTAAAATTTTCATAAAAGTACCTCACTCATTTAAAATTTAACATTTTATGTTAGTAGTCTAATTTCAACTTAAAAAAAATAATGTCATTGCCGTACTTGATACGGCAATCTATTATTAATTTTACAAAAGTTGAACTTTTAACTAATAGTTATTTTAACACACATTTAATTTTTTTTCCATAAATCTATAAATTCTAGCATATATTGTTGAACGTCCCAAAACCATTTTTTTTGCATTTGACAAGCGGGAACGCCAATATATCTAAAATGCCAACTTTCCCAGCGATAACCAGTTATGTCTTCGTATTGTTTTGGAAAAGAAAGACTCCAGCCGTACTTTGCGCCATTTGCGTACATCCACTGCCCCATTTTTGTATCTGCAAAATCGTCTGTAATTGAACCAAAATCAATAGCAACGCCAAGTTGATGTTGACTTGTTCCTGGGCGCGCACTTTCGCGTTCTGCTTCTTCTAGTCCGTCCACTTTTGTCCAATACGCAAAAAGATTTTTTTGATATTCATAAGAACGATAAGTTGAACTTACCAAAAGACGAATTCCGTCATTTAGCGACGCTTTTGCCATTGTTCGTAACGCTTCTTCTACATCTGGACGCAGAGAAAGGTCGTTTCTGTTTATTGAATAATATTCGTTTTTTACAAGCGGAACTAAATCTTTTGGAACGTAATCTGAACCAACATTATGTTTTTTGTCTATTAAATAATAAAGATTTAAGTCGTCGCTTCTATATTTTTTTTCTTCTAAAAGAACGTTATTTAAGTCCGCTAAAAAAGCGTTTTTATCGCTAATTACAATTTCGCTTTGTGCGCGTGGCGACATTTTAGAAAGAACCAAATCTATTTTTTCAAAATCGGCATTTTGTGACGCCACACTTTGCGAAACAGCCGAACTTTGCGATTTTCCCGAACTTTGCGACTGCTTTTTCTGAGCGCACGCTGTAAACGCAATTAAAGCAATAAAAGCAAAACCAATATAT
>CAZJOU010000341.1:0-2311 GCA_964547685.1 uncultured Treponema sp.
CAAAAGCATATATGTATCCAGAAATTGAAAGTGTCGCAAAAGAAATGAAGGAAGATTTTGGTCTTAAAGGTTACAATTGATAGCAAAATCTAAGTCCGAAATATCTGTTGTTAAAATTGCGTAGCAATTCTAAATCCGTGTGACAATGCACAAATAGCAACGAAAATGCAAAAACGGCAAATATTTAAAATTTCATCAATCTATGCTAAACTACAAATATGCAGAAGTTCAGAAAATTGCCGATTGGCATTCAAAGTTTTGAAAAATTACGAAATGGCGAATATCTTTATGTTGATAAAACAGAATTCGTCTACAAGCTTATTCACACAGGACAAGTTTATTTTCTAAGTCGTCCGCGTCGTTTTGGAAAAAGCCTTTTTCTTTCAACCTTAAAAGCATTTTTTGAAGGCAAAAAAGAACTTTTTACTGGACTTAAAATCGTAGAACTAGAAAGCGACAATCCAGACGCTTGGAAAAAATATCCGGTAATTTATTTAAATTTCGCTCAAGATAATTTTACCGAAGAAGGAACTCTTGAAAATTGTCTTGACAAGCAACTTTCTGCTTATGAACAAAAATATAAAATAAAAGATAAATCAAAAAGATTTGCAGGTAGATTTATAGATATTGTTCAGGCAGCCAATAAACAAACTGGAATGCAGGCGGTGGTTTTAATTGACGAATACGACAAACCTCTTTTAGATGTTCAAAATGATGAAGAACTTGTAGACTATAATCGAAATGTTTTAAAAGGTCTTTACGTTACGCTAAAAGCATTAGATGAATATTTAAAATTCGTTTTTTTAACTGGCGTAACAAAATTTAGCAAGGTTTCTATTTTTAGCGATTTAAATCAACTAAAAGATATTTCTATAACTCGCGACTATGCAACAATTTGCGGAATTACAGAAGAAGAAATGCTTAGCAATTTTGAACCAGAAATTGTAGCAATGGCAGAAAAACTTGAACTTACAAAAGACGAATGTATAGAAAAATTAGAAAAAATGTACGACGGTTATCACTTTTTTCCAGAAAGCAAAGGCGTTTATAATCCATTTAGTTTAATTAATGCACTTGATTCACAAAATTTTGATTCTTATTGGTTTTCTACAGGAACTCCAGCATTCTTAATCAAAAAATTAAAAGAAAGTTACCAGAACTATATGGATTTTACAAATGGCGTAGAAGCAAACGAACAAGACTTAAAAGATTACCGAAACGACAATCCGAACCCAATTCCGCTTTTTTATCAAACTGGATATTTAACAATAAAAAGTTACGACAAAGACTTTAATGTTTACACACTGAAATATCCAAATGATGAAGTAAAATACGCTTTTATAAATTCGCTTGTGCCATCATTGCTGACAATTCAAAGTTCTAACGGACTTGATATTGTTTCTTTTGCTCGCGACATAAAAAGTGCAAATACAGAAAACATGTTGAACCGTTTTAAATCTGTATTTGCTTCGCTTCCGTATCCGACAGCAGATAAAGACGGCGAAAAACGCATTGCAGAGCAAAATTTTCAGAATGTTTTTTACTTAGTGTTTACTTTGCTTGGTCAATGGTCGCAAGTGGAAGTTCACAACAACGTTGGTAGAGCCGATTGCGTTTTAGTTAATGGGAAAAACGTTTTTATTTTTGAGTTTAAAGTAGATAAAAGTGCAGACGAAGCGTTGGTTCAAATAGAAGAAAACAAATATTCTGTTCCCTACGAAAATGCAGGAAACAAAATTATTAAAATTGGCGCAAACTTTTCTACAAAAACACGAAATTTAACTGAGTGGAAAATTGTAGAGTAACTTGTGCGAAGCCTAGAGTTAGCGTCCACAGGAATCTATAACAAGTAGATTATCGGGTCGAGCCCGATAATGACACGAACTTTACCCAGCAATGACACAAACTTTACCTGGCAATGACACAAAAATTTCCAAAATCTACATATTTTGCGAAACACGAATGCGGGATTCGTGCGTAAAACAACTTGCGCGGGATTGTAGTGGCGAGCGAAGCGAGTTGCGAAGCAATGAAACCACGAAAAGCCCGTTGCGTTTTCCATTTGCGCCCTAAAAAAAATTATGCTTATAAATTATTAATTATAAATTATTAATTATGAATTGTTAACTTGTTTCTACGCGATTTTGCCTTTATAATGTTAAGCATGTTTTTTTAAATTTGGAGGATAAAATGAAAAAGTCTTTTTTTGCAGTTGCTTTGCTTTGTGCTACAGCCATTGGACTTACCGGTTGTTCAAAATCCGGCGACAAAAAAATTAAAATTGGAGTAATTCAGCTTGTAGAACATTCTG
>CAZJOU010000342.1:0-2305 GCA_964547685.1 uncultured Treponema sp.
TTCCATTTTCATTATTAACAGTAATATTTTATTTCACCAAAATATTCTTGCCACTTTGCAACAATTTCAGAAGCACGTGCTTCAATCGTTTTCATAATAACACTAAGTTTATGTGCTGGAATTCTTGATTTATTATGTGCTAAAAGTGCATGATGATCTTTTGTAATCCAAATTTTAGTTGCATTTTCAGAAGGAACTCCTTCGCAAACATGAACATGGATTGGTTCAAGCGGATTTGATTCTGCAAACCACATAAAAACCAAATATGTTCCAATCTTAAAAACTTGAGGCATTTTCAAAACCTCCAGAACGTGCTAATTGAATAATAATATGCGCTGTGCTTTCTAAAAAGTTTTGAAAATATTTTATTTGTTCATCCGAAAAGCCATCGTTTTTTGTCCATTTATAAGAAGGAAGACAACATTCTGCAGAATTAAAACCGCCATTTTTTGGTTGTTCAAAATAAACTTTTACTTCTTCTTTTCCGTTTTTATTTATAATATCTGAATGAGCAATTCCTGTTCCATCATTTAATGTCATATATTCGTACATCATAATCGTTCCTCCAAAACAAATATAACATCGCTTAGAAAAAATAACTATTTCAAAATTTTACTATAGTTTTCTTTCATTATATCAATATAGTTTTTGCCGTTTTGCGCATCTTTTAGCGTTGTTGCCTGCATTGAATCCAGTGTAACAATTTTGCATTTTCCTAAAAGTCCTGCATTTTTTATTACGGTTTGCGCAATTTTTTGGTCGGAGTTTTCCGTTACAAAAACTTCGCGTGTTCCGCTTTCGTAAAGTTCGCGCAATTTGTTTGATAAAAACGCGATTGTTTCAAAACTTGCTTCTGTTTCCGCAGAACAACCAACAAACGCCGCGTAATATTTTATTCCAAGTTCGTCTGTCATATAACGAAACGGAAAACGATCGCAAACAATTATTGTTTTAGATTCCCGTGTCAAGCACGGGAATGACATATCTGAATTGTCATTGTCAACCGAGTTTCTTTTAGAAACATCGCAGGGCTTGACCCGACAATCTATTTGTTTCAGCATCTGTAAATATTTATTTTCATTTTCTTCTATTGATTCTGATTCGCTTTTGTCTTTTTCTTTAAGAACCTCTGCAATTTTTTGAACAGCAAGTTCCGCATTTTTTACAGAAAGCCACAAATGCTCATCGTATTCAACTTCATCGTGATTATGTTCCGCAAGTTGCAATCCACTTTTTTCGCTTTGCATTCCTTCCGTAATTTCTTCTTCTTTTACAGAATCAGAAAGTTCCTGCATTAAATTAATTACGCGCATATTTTTGTTCGTTGCGTTTTTAAGCGCGTCGCTAACCCAAAAATCACTTTCGCCGCCAACATAAATTAAAACGTCGCAAGTAGAAATTTTTACAATGTCGCTTGTAGAAGGTTGAAAAGAATGTAAATCAACGCCGTTTTTTATTAAAAGTTCAAGCTGAACATTTTTACTTTCGCCAACAACATTTTTTGCCCAATCATAAAGCGGAAAAATTGTCGCAACAACTTTAACAGTTTCCGCATTGACATGACGATTTTTCGCCATCGTGTCATTCTCGGGCTCGACCCGAGAATCTTTTTTATTGCAACCAAAAAGCGAAACGCAAATCAAAAAAATTGCGCATATTTTTAAAAATCTATTTTTATGTTTCATATTAATCCTTATTTTTTTGCCTTACATTCTTTGCAAATTCCAACCAAAGTGCTTTCGCCTTTAGAAAGTTCAAAACCAGCATTTTTTTCTAGCACAGAAATAATATTTTCTGCAAACGAATTTTCTAAATGAAATATTTTTCCACATTTCTGGCACGAAAGATGAATGTGCGTTTTACAATCTGAACAACCAACAAATTGATAAAACGCTTCGCGAGAACCAGTTTTTGCACAACGTTTTATTTTTCCTTCGTTTTCTAATTCGGCAATGTTTCTGTAAATTGCGCTTTTACTAATTTCGTTGCCAGAAAAATTAGCAAAAATTTGCTTTGCAGAAAACATTTTGTCCGGATTTTCGCTTAAAAACGAAAGAAGCGCATTTCTTTGTTCAGTTGAATAATTTAAGTTCCTCATTTTTGTTTGTTGATTGAAAACTTCCGCAATTTGCGACTAATTCGCAAATTAAACAAAAAAAATTAAAACATAATATTTATTTTTATGCAATAGAAAACAGATTTGTTTTGTAATTTTCGTGTCATTCCTGTGCTTGACACAGGAATCTCCGAAAAGAAAAATTGTCAGTGCAATTAAAAAAATCCTAAAAAGCGGGTCCCAGCGACG
>CAZJOU010000343.1:0-2297 GCA_964547685.1 uncultured Treponema sp.
TTTTTCTTTTCGTAGATTCCGAATCAAGTTCGGAAAGACATTTCTCAAAACCTATAAATTAATATAAATCAAAATTTAGTTTACCACATTTAATTTTTTTTGTGTTATAATAAAGCAAAAAGCGTGTTGAAGCGAGCGTATAAATCATTTCGCATTTCTTATTGCAAGGAGTTTTTTATGAGTTACAGAATTATTACAATCAGCCGCGAATATGGGGCTGGAGCGCATGCAGTTGGAAAAAAACTTGCTGACGACTTAAAAATTGCACTTTTTGACGGAGAAATTATTCAAAAAGTTGCAGTAGAAAGTGGACTTAGCGAAAAATTTATTGCCGAAAAAGGCGAATACGGTAAAAAATCTGCATTCGAAAGTTACTTTACAGCTGGAATGTATTATAAAGGTCCTTCTTTGGAAGATGAAATTTGGGCGGTTCAAACAAGAATTATAAAAGAACTTGCAGAAAAAGAACCTTGCGTAATTATTGGTCGTTGTGCAGATTTTATTTTGCAAGACCGAAACGACGTTTTGGACGTTTTTTTGCACGCTTCTAAAGATAAGCGAATAAAATATTTGCAAGCAGAAGGCGTTGATGTAGGAAAAAATCCAGAAAAATTCCTAAAAGACAGAGATTCGCGTCGCGCTTCTTACGTTCAGTTTTACACAGATTTAAAGTGGGGTGCTTCTCGCAATTACGACATAACGCTAGACACGGGAACTATTGGCATAGAAAAATGCGCTAAAATTATAGAAGAAATTTATAAATAGAGAGATTGCCACGCCTACGGCTCGCAATGACAAGTGTGGTTACGGCTTGCAATGACGAGAGTGGTTACGGTTTGCAATGATGAAACGCCAACGGCTTTCAAGACGAAAACCACGGCTTGTTATTACGAGTGCGCTTACCAGTCGCGTTGAATATATGTTGCTTTTGGTCTAGCAGTTATGTCAACGCGACGGTTTTGCGCTCTTCCTTCTTCTGTTTCGTTTGTTGCAATAGGACGAGTTGCACCGTAACCTTTGTATGTAAAAATTCGTTCAGGAATTCCTTCTTTAATTAAAGCGTTCATAACAGTTCTTGTTCGTTCAATAGAAAGATTCATTTGTCCAATAGGTTTTCCAATATCGGCAGTATGACCTTCTACAAGAATTGTAAATTCGTTATCTTTTATAATTTCCTGAAGCATTTCCGCAATCTTTCTAATTCTTGGCGCTTCTTGCGGTAAAAGTTCCGGTGAATCTGGAATAAATTTTAAATCTACACTAAAAAGAATTCCCGTAAGACTATCGCTAACATCAATATCTGGCACTTTGTTTTCGTAAATATATTTTTTTATTTGCCTAAAACTTGCATAATATTCTGGCGTTTTTTCTGGAAGTTTTACATCGTAAATTAAATTGTCTTTGTCTAAAAGAATTACAACTTTGCCATCTTTTAAAAGTTTACGGTTTGCTTCTACTGTTAAAATTTTAAGAGCGTCTCGCTTTCTAATTAGAGGATCTGTTCTGTTTCTTCCGTAAACGCGAATTGCCTTTATATAAAGTGGGTCTTTTCCAACTCTTTCATCGTAATTTTTAAAATCATCTTTCCAACCATATTGAACAAGTCCGTTTTCTTGAACTACGTTTTTGTCTGCAATATTTTTTTCGTAAACAATGTTCATATCTTCGTCCCAAATTGTTGGAAAAAACGCAGGAAAAGTTTCACTTTGAACAAATTCTCCGTGAACAGGAAGCAAACCACGCGCATCTATTATAATTCCTGAATATTCGCGACTAGGAATAATATCTATAGGTTCTTCTGGCGAATATGGATATTTATGTCGAACCAAAAGTTTTCCAAGTTTATTCATATCAATTATATTTGTTTCGTTTGCAGTTTTCCCGTCTTGCGAAAATATTGCTGTAGTTTGTTTTGCACTTTCTATAATTTCTGTAATTTGTTCAAGAGTAATTGTTTCGCTTGTAATTGCGTCTCCAACATAACTTGCAGAATCAACATAAAGCGAAAGAACTGGGGATTTTAATAGTGAAGGTGTTTTTATTTTTATAAGACTTTCTACAGAATTGCGTCCAGCAGGAAGTTCAAGATTTGCACTTTTTATATCTAAAGAAATTTTTGAAGTAAATTTTTTTTCTGTCCAATCAACACGACTTGTAGAAGATAAAACTGAATTATTAAACTGAGCAAAAATTGGATTTTGTTTCCCGATAAAAATTAAAAACGCAAAAATAAAAAATGTATTTTTTTTCATAAAAATCCTCTGTATATTTTCGGCATTTTTGATTTTTTGATTTAG